>NZ_JAGGPC010000016.1:0-55073 GCF_018614005.1 Streptomyces sp. ISL-99 | reverse complement strand
CCACCGGGCCGGTTCCGTCTGTGGTGTTGCTGTGTGGTGCTGCTGGTGCTGCTCTGCACCCGACGCCTACAGCGCGCCGAAGCCCACCCTGCGCGTCGTCGGCTCGCCGATCTCTACGTAGGCGATCCGGTCAGCCGGAACGAGGACCGTACGGCCCTTGTCGTCCTTGAGGCTGAGCAGCTGCGCCTTGCCGGCCAGCGCGTCGGATACCGCGCGCTCGACCTCCTCGGTGGACTGCCCGCTCTCCAGAACGATCTCCCGGGGCGCGTGCTGCACGCCGATCTTGACCTCCACGGCTATGTCCCTCCGACGGTCATCAGTGCTGCGGTGCGCGGTCAGCCGCGCTGTACGCAGCACACATTAGCCCGGTGAGGGGACACGGAACGCTCCGACGCCGCACGCCAGAAGCGAACACGCACCGGGAACACGTCCCGGACACGCGCCGCGACGCACCGCGTCAGTGCTCGCTGCCGTGCAGCGGGAAGCCCGCGATGCCGCGCCAGGCGAGCGACGTCAGCAGCTGCACCGCCGTGTCGCGCGGGATGGTGCTGCCACTGGAGAGCCAGTAGCGGGCGACCACCTGCGACACACCGCCGAGGCCGACGGCCAGCAGCATCGACTCGTCCTTGGACAGGCCGGTGTCCTCGGCGATGACCTCGCTGATCGCCTCGGCGCACTGGAGGGACACGCGGTCGACGCGCTCGCGCACAGCGGGTTCGTTCGTCAGGTCCGACTCGAAGACCAGTCGGAACGCGCCGCCCTCGTCCTGGACGTACGCGAAGTAGGCGTCCATCGTCGCGGCCACGCGCAGCTTGTTGTCCGTGGTGGAGGCGAGGGCGGTACGCACCGCCTGGAGCAGCGAATCGCAGTGCTGGTCCAGGAGGGCCAGGTACAGCTCCAGCTTTCCCGGGAAGTGCTGGTACAGGACCGGCTTGCTCACACCGGCGCGCTCGGCGATGTCGTCCATCGCCGCCGAGTGGTACCCCTGCGCGACAAAGACCTCCTGCGCCGCGCCCAGAAGTTGATTGCGTCGGGCTCGGCGGGGCAGGCGTGTGCCGCGTGGGCGTGCCGCCTCTGTCTGCTCGGTGGCTGTCACGCCGCCTCCCATGTCTTTCAGTGTCGCGGCCTTTCAACAGCACGGCCGTTCCGTGCGCCGTGTGCGCCGCGCCCGCCATCGTACTTTTGGGTAATGCGGGAGCGCGCGGTGCGGACGGAGAATTTCACGGACCGGACGGCCGCGGAAGGCCGATCACGTGGTGATCGGATACCGGCCAGGTGCTGCGGCCGGCCCGTCAGCGGTAGTCGTCCTCGTCGACGGTGACCACGCGGGCCTGCTCGGCAGCGTCCCCGTCGGTCGCCTCCCCGGTGTCGATGCCGGTCGGACGGTCGTCGTGGACCTCCTGCCACTCCTTGCGCTGCTCCGCGGCGTCGGCCTCGGAGGCGTCGTTGCCGAGCTCGTCGGGTTCGTCGAGGGGCTCCTCCGCGTCGAAGGTGTCGGGGTCGGTCGGGTCGACGGACATGCGGGCTGCCTTTCGCGAGGAAGCGGGGGCGGGCGCGTACCCCCTTTGCTCCGAGGGTAGATCTGTGACGGCGAACACACGATTCAGTGCGTGATCGTCTCGTAACATTGCCGCATGTCTTCGACCGAGCTGCCCGGAACTAGCCTCGCCGCCGCCACGGTGGTGCCGCGGGTCAGTGCCGTGCGGGTCGCCGAGGGGGAGAAGCTGCGCTCCGTCACCCTGCCCGGGCTGACGCTGAACGTACGCGCACGGCCTCCGGCGCGCACTGGACTGCCACCCGCGCTGTACGTGCACGGGCTCGGCGGCTCCTCGCAGAACTGGTCGGCCCTGATGCCGCTGCTCGCCGACCGCGTGGACGGCGAGGCGGTCGACCTGCCCGGCTTCGGGGACTCCCCACCGCCCGACGACGGCAACTACTCCGTCAGCGGGCAGGCGCGCGCGTGCATCCGGCTGCTCGACGCGAGCGGGCGCGGACCGGTGCACCTCTTCGGCAACTCGCTGGGCGGCGCCGTCGCCACGCGCGTCGCGGCCGTCAGGCCCGACCTGGTGCGCACGCTCACGCTCGTATCGCCCGCTCTCCCCGAACTCCGGGTGCAGCGCGCGGCGGTGCCGACCGGACTGCTCGCGCTGCCGGGGATCGCCTCGCTGTTCGCCCGGCTCAGCAAGGACTGGACGGCGGAGCAGCGCACGCGCGGTGTGATGGCGCTCTGTTACGGCGATCCCGAGGCGGTCACGCCCGAGGCCTTCCAGCACGCCGTTCAGGAGATGGAGCGGCGGCTGGAACTGCCGTACTTCTGGGACGCGATGACGCGGTCCGCGCGGGGCATCGTCGACGCATACACGATGGGCGGTCAGCACGGTCTGTGGCGGCAGGCGGAGCGGGTGCTCGCGCCGACGCTGCTGGTGTACGGAGGGCGGGATCAGCTCGTGTCGTACCGTATGGCGCGCAAGGCGGCCGCGGCGTTCCGCGATTCACGGCTGCTGACCCTGCCCGACGCCGGGCACGTGGCGATGATGGAATATCCGGAGGCGGTCGCCAGTGCTGTCCGGGAACTGATGGACGACAGCGGTAGGAGCTGATCGGGCGCGTGGGACGTCATAGTCGCCGAGGCCCCGCACCCAAGGGGGCGGCCGAGAAACCCGCCATACCCGGCCCCGGCGAGGGAGCCGCGGCAGGTCCGGACGCGGTGGGCGCACGACACGGGCGTGCGAGAGCGGCGGGGTACGACGCCGCACCGGCGCCCGCGCCCCAGCGGCCACAGCAGCAGCATCAGCAGTACGGCGGCACTCCGGCTCACGGGGTGCCGCACGTGCGCGGCGGGCATCCCGAGCAGCGCGAGCGCGGCGGCGGCTGGGGCGCCGCGCCCGGCGACCGGTACGGCGACTGGCAGGGGGCTCCTCGCGGGCCGCAGGGGCCGCCCGGCCAGCAGCAGGGCGCTCAGCAGGGCGCGCACGGAGCGCAGGGTCAGGCTCAGGCGCGTTACGCGGCGGCCGGGGCCAGGATTCCGGGGCCGCGGCAGGAGTTCGTCGACGCGTTCGACGCCCCGCCGAGGATCCCGTCGGCGGCCGGTCCGTTCGGCTCGGTCGCGGATGCCGCCGGAGCCGCGCGCGACGGCCGTGACGGACGCGACCGCGATTCCGGCGACAGCCAAGAGGTCCAAGAGGTCCCCGAGGTCCATGAGGTCCAGGACGCACCGGCCAAGGGCGGCAAGGGACGGGCCTTCACCGGGATCGCCGCAGCCGCGGTGACCACCGTGCTCGCCGTTGTCGTCGCCGGGCAGGTCGCTCAGGGCGAGAAGGGCCCCGTGGCGCCCCCGGCCACCGGCGACAGGAACACCGTCGAGAGCGACGCCTCGCGTTCGGACGCCCGGCCGACGCCGTCGCGGGGAGCGGAGGCCGCCCCGGCGACGTACGAACAGCAGATGGCCAGGACGTACCCGATCGACCCGAAACTGACGGGCGGCGGGGAATTCCAGGCGATCGGCGGATTCGACAAGGCGCCCGGCAAGGGGCAGAAGTACTCCTACCGGGTCGATGTCGAGAAGGGGCTCGGCCTCGACGGCGCTCTCTTCGCCCGCGCCGTGCAGGAGACCCTCAACGACGACCGGAGCTGGGCGCACAACGGCGCCATGACGTTCGAGCGGATCTCCTCGGGGCGGGCCGACTTCGTCGTGACGCTCGCGAGCCCGGGCACCACCGGCGTGTGGTGCGCGAAGTCCGGCCTCGACACGCTCTCCGGCAACGTCTCGTGCGATTCGGCGGCGACCGAGCGCGTCATGATCAACGCGTACCGGTGGGCGCAGGGTGCCGAGACGTTCGGCAAGGACAAGATGTTCGCGTACCGGCAGATGCTCATCAATCACGAGGTCGGTCACCGGCTCGGGCACGGTCACAAGAATTGCGAGACGCCCGGCGAACTCGCCCCGATCATGCAGCAGCAGACGAAGTCGCTCGACATCGGCGGCATCGCGTGCAAGCCCAACCCCTGGGTCTTCCCCGGCAGTTGAGTCTCCTCCGCACGCAGGCCGCAGCCTGACACTTCGTAACCGATCAGCCTCTTAGCGCGACGGAACGCTACGGCGAGGCGAAAGTTACGCGTGTTCACCCCTTTTGGTGGCGCGATGGACAACCGTCCGTCGCGTCACCGGCATGTCCGCATACGGTCGGTCCCGCTGCGAGTCGCCGGACCAACGGCGGCCGCCCACAAGGGAGATCGGGGGTGCACTCGTGCGGATCGGACTGCTCACCGAGGGTGGCTACCCGTATGCGACGGGTGAGTCCAGGCTCTGGTGCGACCGGCTCGTGCGCGGGCTCGCGCAGCACGAGTACGACATCTACGCCCTGAGCCGCAGCGCCCGCCAGGAGGCCGGGGGCTGGATCCCGCTGCCGCCCCAGGTGCGGCGCGTGCGCACCGCGCCGCTGTGGGCACCGCAGGACAACGGCAGTACGTACGGCCGGCGCGAACGGCGCCGCTTCGCAGGGCACTTCGGCGAGCTGGCCGGTGCGATCTGCGCGCCGGACGAAGAAGGCGCGGGCGAGCGCTTCGCCGCCGGTCTCTACGGGCTCGCGGAGCTGGCGGGGGAGCACGGCGGGCTGCACGCCGCCCTGCGCTCCGAAACCGCCGTGCGCGCCCTCGAGGCCGCCTGCCGCGCCCCCGGCGCGAACCGCGCCGTACACGCCGCGAGGGTCCCCGACTACCTCGAATGCGTCGACCTGCTGGAGCGCGCCCTGCGGCCGCTTTCGCTGGACTGGTACGACGACGAGAGCCTCGGGGCCGTCGACCTGTGCCACGCGGCTTCCGGCGGGCCCGCCGCCCTGCCGGGGCTGCTGGGCAAACGCTTCTTCGGTGTTCCGCTGCTGGTCACCGAGTACGGCGTACAACTGCGCGCGCACTACCTGGCGGCGGGTGACACGGCCCGCAGCGCGCCGGTACGGGCGCTGCTCGCCGCCTTCCACGGCAGGCTCGCCGCCGAGGTGTACGACCGGGCGACGCTCATCACGCCGGGCAATACGCACGCCAGGCGGTGGCAGGAGCGGTGCGGCGCCGACCGCGCGAAGCTGCGTACGGTCTACCCCGGCATGGAGGCCGACCGCTTCGCGGCGGTGGGGGAGGGGGACGACGGCGGCGACCCCCGGACGCTGGTCTGGGTGGGCCGCGTCGAGCCGGCCAAGGACCTCGTCTCGCTGCTGCACGCCTTCGCGGAGGTGCGCAAGGCGCAGCCGCAGGCCCGGCTGCGGCTCGTACACAGCCGGCACGGGCAGGGCGCCGAGGCCGCCGCCTATCTCGCGCACTGCGAGGCGCTCGCCGCCCAGCTGTTTCCCGACGAGGCCGCCGACGCGCACGCCGTCGGCGACAACCCTGTCTCCTTCGAGGAGATCGGCGGGCCCGAGGTGCCGGACCTGGCCGACGCGTACGCCGCGGGGAGTGTGGTCGTACTGTCCAGCGTTGTCGAGGGCTTCCCGGTCAGCCTCGTCGAGGCGATGTTCTGCGGACGGGCCACGGTCTCGACGGACGTCGGTGCGGTCGTCGAAGTCATCGGCGGTACGGGCCTGGTGGTCCCGCCGCGCAATCCCCGCGCACTGGCCGACGCCTGCGTGGCGCTGCTGCGCGATCCCGAGCGGCGCGAACGGCTGGGAGCGGCGGCGCGCGCACGTGCGCTCGAACTCTTCACTGTCGAGCAGAACCTCACGGCATTTCGAGGCATTTACCTGGAGCTGATCTCGCACTGCCCGGTCCGGCGCGAAGCGGTGGGGACGGACGGCGAACCGCTGCTCTTCGCCCATCCGGCGGAAGCCCACGTGCCGGTTCGGTGGGCGGGTGGTGGGACGAGCGGCGGCTCGGGCGGTGGCGTGGGCGGTGGCGTGGGCGGTGGAATCTCCACGCCGAGTTGGGCGGTCACCGCGGATCCGCCGCACCGGGTGAGCGCGGGCGCCGGGCCGGGAAGGCCGGAGCGGCGCGATGCCTGAGCGACGCAGCCGGCAGGCCCCGGCGAATTCCTCGCCGAGCGCGACCGCGATCCCGTCCACCACCGCGATGGAAACCACTCCCGCAGCGACTGCGACTGCGACCGCGACGGCGACGAACACGACCACCGTCACGCAGGAGGCACGCCGATGAGCGCATCCCGTACGTCGGCCGTTTCCGGTGGGGCCGGTGAGGCTGGTGGCGCCGGTGGGGCTGGTGGGGCCGCGTGGGACGCGCCCCGTACCCCTGTCGGCCCCGGCGGACCGGGCGATGAGCCGCCGGTGGACGCGGCGGCCGATGGGCGCCCGCCGGGAGCCGTGCCCTTCGCTCCCGGCCGTGCCGGGGCTGCCGCGCCGTCGCGGCGCGGGCCCGCCGACCCGGTGCGGGCGCTCATGCACCGGCACCGGGAGCTGTGCGAGCGGGCCGTCGATCCGCTGGAGATCGCCGCCGGGCTCGAAGCGCACGGGGTGACCGACAGGACCGCCGCGCGCTTCCGCCACCGGGACGTCTTCGCGCTCGCCGAGGAGTTGCACGCCCGCGTCCCGCGAGCCGGCGACAGCGCCGGGCAGGTCCCCGTCCGTGAGACCCCCGCGCACGCCGGCTGGATCGCTTACGCGCTGCTGCCCGGCGTCGCGTGCGCGCTCACGGCCGCGGGGTTCGAACTCACCACCGGACGCGCGTCGTTGGCGGTCGGCGTGGCCGGGGCGCTGATCGTCGCGGTCACCCTCGTGGTGTGCCTGCGCCACGGGCCCCTGCGCGCCGAGGGGCGCCCGGCGCCCGCCGCGCGCCTGTGGGTGTGCTGGCTGCTCGGATACGCCGTCTTCGGTGACGGGCTGCTCGGCGAGCTCATCACGGGCGGCCCCGACGGCCCCTGGCCGATGGATGCGACCACGCTCGCGGCCCTCGCCGCGGCGCCGGCCCCCGCCGCCTGGTGCGCGCACCTCCTCGCCGTACGGGCGCGGCGCAAACTCGCCGCGAGCCGTGGCACCGAGGAGTTCGGGGCGTCGGTACGCCCGCTGCTGCTCGGCGTCACCGGACTCTTCGTGGGCGTGCTCGTCTGCCTCCAGATCGCGGTGGCAGCCGTGGGAGCCGCAGGAGCGTCGGGAGCGGTGGGCAGTGTGACCGGCGGCAGCGGCCGGGCCGCCCTGGCGGCCGGCGTGGCCCTCGGCACGCTGCTCTTCCTCGCGCGCCTGCTCACCGTCCACGGCTTCCCCCGACCCGCGTCCGCCGGGCTCGCCGCCGCAGCCGCCTTGCAGGTCATTGCCCTCTGCGCGGTACTCGCGGCCCGTCTGCCCGGCTGCGGCTTCCTCGCCCGGCCCGTCGAGCGCCTCGTCGACGCCGGAGGCGTGGGCGCCGTACCGGCCGTCGCCTGCGCCGTGGCCGCGCTCGCCCTGCTCGTCCACGCCACCGCGGCCCTCTCCCGCACCTCGGCCCACGCCGCCCGGACCCGGACCGGGACCGACGACCCGAAGGGATCCGACGGCCGGGACAGCCCGGACGGACGCCACGGGCCGCACTGACCGCACCCATCCGCCCAAGCCTCCCGCGGAGCCGACGCCGCGGGCGTACACCGCAGCACTCACCGCAAGATCCCCGAAGGAGAACGTGACCATGACCCCCCAACCCCCAACTTCAGCCGGTCGGCACCGAGGGGACGCGCGATGAGGGTGCTGCTGCTGGGTGCCAACGGATATCTCGGCCGCTTCGTCGCCGACCGGCTGCTCGCCGACCCGGCCGTGCAGCTCACCGCCCTCGGGCGGGGCGACGACGCCGACGTACGGTTCGACCTCGCCACCGGCAGTCCCGGCGCGCTGACCCGCTTCCTGGACGCCGTACACCCCGGAGTCGTCATCAACTGCGCCGGTGCCACCCGCGGCGGCGCCCGCGACCTGACCCGGCACAACACCGTCGCCGTCGCGACCGTCTGCGAGGCCCTGCGCCGCAGCGGCTGCGGAGCGCGGCTCGTACAGCTGGGGTGCGCCGCCGAGTACGGGCCCTCGCAGCCGGGATCCTCCACCGCCGAAGACGCCGTACCCCGCCCCGGCGGCCCGTACGGCGTCAGCAAGCTCGCCGCCACCGAGCTGGTGCTCGGCTCCGGGCTCGACGCCGTCGTGCTCCGCGTCTTCTCACCGGTCGGGCCCGGTACGCCCGCCGGTTCGCCGCTCGGGCGGCTCGCCGAGGCGATGCGCCGCGCGATGCAGTCCGGGGACGGCGAGCTTAAGCTCAGCGGCCTCGGCGTACAGCGCGACTTCGTCGACGTACGCGACGTGGCGCGCGCCGTGCACGCCGCGTCGCTCTCCGCCGCGCAGGGCGCCATCAACATCGGCACCGGCCGTGCCGTCCGGCTGCGGGACGCCGCCGCGGTCCTCGCCAGGGTCGCGGGCTACGGCGGCGCCCTGCACGAACTCGACGCGCCGTCCGGTTACGTCCCGGGAAGCTCCGCGGCGGCGGCGCGCAACGGGGGAGTGGGCAGCGTGCTGGGCGCACCGCGCGGCGAGATGGCCCCGGAGCACCTCGGCACCCCGTACCCCTACCCGGACGGGTGCGGCAGCTGGCAGCAGGCCGATGTGCGCACCGCGCGCGACCGGCTCGGCTGGCGGCCCCGGATCAACCTGGAGGAGTCGCTCGCCGACATCTGGATGGAGGCGGCATGCCGCATCTGACCAGGCGGTGGCGGGAGCAGGACGCGACCACCGTCGACCGCATGGGCCTGGGCGTCCCCGGGTACGCCCACCCGCTCGTCGCCCCCGTCGAGTGGGGCGAACTCGCCCGCCCGGGAACGCCGTTGCACTGGGTGGCGCTCAACGTGTCCAACGGGCCGGGCACCTGCCCCGACCCGCACTGCCTGGAGGCCGCGGGCCGCATCCGCAATGCCGGTGTCCCGGTGCTGGGCCGGCTCGACATGGCGTACGGGACGCGCTCCTTCGGCGAGCTCGTCTCGGACGCGCACCGGTTCCGCGACTGGTACCGGGTCGACGGCTTCTATCTGGACCGCTGTCCCAGCGGGCGGACGGAGCTGTCCGGGGTGCGCCGAGTGACCACCACGGTCGCCGGGCTCGCCGAGGGCGGTGGTCACCTGGTCCTCGGCCACGGCACGCACCCCTGGCCCGGCTATGCCGAGATCGCCGACCAGCTGGTGACCTTCTCGGGGCCGTGGACGGACTACCGCTGGTCACAGGTGGCGGAGTGGACGGCGGACCACCCGCCGGAGCGCTTCTGTCATCTGGTGCACGGGCTGCCGCGTACGCACCTGGAGGAGGCCGTGCGTATCGCCCGCTGGCAGGGGGCCGGGACGGTCTTCATGACGGACCGGACGGCCGACGGAGACCACAGCGACGGCGACGGACAAAGCGACCCATTCGAGACACTGCCCGGCTACTGGGACGAAATCGTCTCGCGGATCGGACCGGGTGTCTCGGAATGAGAAGGGGCGTGGCAGTGTTACGCGGAGAACAACCGTACTGATTGACCGACCTACGGAGTCCCCGTGTCGCTGCCACCCCTGGTCGAGCCCGCTGCCGAGCTCACTGTTGATGAGGTTCGCAGGTACTCCCGCCACCTGATCATCCCGGATGTCGGGATGGACGGGCAGAAGCGGCTGAAGAACGCCAAGGTGCTCGCCGTGGGCGCCGGCGGCCTGGGTTCGCCCGCGCTCATGTACCTCGCGGCGGCCGGCGTGGGCACGCTCGGCATCGTGGAGTTCGACGAGGTCGACGAGTCGAACCTGCAGCGCCAGATCATCCACAGCCAGGCCGACATCGGCCGCTCGAAGGCCGAGTCCGCCCGCGACTCGGTCCTCGGCATCAACCCCTACGTGAATGTCGTCCTTCACGAAGAGCGGCTCGAAGCCGAGAACGTGATGGAGATCTTCTCCCAGTACGACCTGATCGTTGACGGCACCGACAACTTCGCGACCCGTTACCTGGTCAACGACGCGTGCGTGCTCCTCAACAAGCCGTACGTCTGGGGCTCGATCTACCGCTTCGACGGCCAGGCGTCCGTGTTCTGGTCCGAGCACGGCCCCTGCTACCGCTGCCTCTACCCCGAGCCCCCGCCGCCGGGCATGGTCCCGTCGTGCGCCGAGGGCGGCGTGCTGGGGGTGCTCTGCGCGTCCATCGGCTCGATCCAGGTCACCGAGGCGATCAAGCTGCTGGCCGGCGTGGGTGACCCGCTGGTCGGCCGGCTGATGATCTACGACGCCCTGGAGATGCACTACCGCCAGGTCAAGGTCCGCAAGGACCCCGACTGCGCGGTGTGCGGCGAGAACCCGACCGTCACCGAGCTCATCGACTACGAGGCCTTCTGCGGCGTCGTTTCCGAGGAGGCGCAGGAGGCGGCGCTCGGCTCCACGATCACTCCCAAGCAGCTCAAGGAGTGGATCGACGCCGACGAGAAGATCGACATCATCGACGTGCGCGAGCCGAACGAGTACGAGATCGTCTCGATTCCGGGCGCGCGGCTCATCCCGAAGAACGAGTTCCTGATGGGCTCCGCTCTCCAGGGCATGCCGCAGGACAGGCGCATCGTCCTGCACTGCAAGACGGGTGTCCGCAGTGCGGAGGTCCTCGCGGTGCTGAAGTCGGCGGGCTTCTCGGACGCGGTGCACGTCGGTGGCGGAGTCATCGGCTGGGTCAACCAGATCGAGCCGGAGAAGCCGATCTACTAGGCCCCTGCTGTTCGGGCATTGCTGTACGTACGAAGGGGCCGCCCCGCACATCAGGTGCGGGGCGGCCCCTTCGCGTGCTCCGTGCCGGTGTTCAGCGCCCCCGGGTCAGCAGCTCGGCCACCCTTTCGAGCGCCGCGGGCGCCAGGTTGCGGCGCAGCACCTCGACGAGCTCCTCCGGCGTACTGCGGCTGTCGAGGGTGATTACGCCGTAATCGCGCCGCCGCGCCTTCGGTACGGGTGCGGGCGCTTCCGGTGTGCTGCCGGGAAGCTGCTGCTCGTCACGCGGCAGCCGCGCGATCCGGCGGGCGTCCTCGACCGAGACCCGGCCGTCGGCCAGTGCCTCCTGCAGGTCCTCGCGGAGCCTCATCAGCGACAGCCGTTGCGAGACGAATCCCTGGGTCTTGCCGATGCGGGCGGCCACCTGGCGCTGCGAGTAGCCGTACGAGGTGATCAGGCCCTGGATGGCCTGGGCCTGTTCCAGCTCGGTCAGATCGTCGCGCTGGACGTTCTCGATGAGCGCGTCCTCGTCGGTGCGGCTCGCGTCCTCCCGTACCAGGACCGGCACTTCACTCAGCCCGGCGAGCCTGGCCGCGGCGAGCCTGCGGTGGCCGTGCAGGACGACGTACGGGGCGTCGCCGACCGCCGCCTCGTGCTGCGGATGCGCGGCGAGGAAGGCGCCGCGGGAGACGACGCCGAGGGCCTGGAGCACTCCGCGCTCGCGCAGCGTCTCGGCCAGCCCGTCCAGGTCGCGCAGTTCGTGGCGCGGGTTGTCGGGGTTCTCGGCGAGGTCCGTGACGGGGACGGTCAGCGGGTACGTGTCCCGCCCGGCCCGCGGCACGGGAGCGTCACCCGCGGTGAGCAGCGTGGCGAGGTCGGTGCGGCGGCCCATCAGCGGGCCCCCGCCTTCTTCGTCGTACGCGTACGCCTCGGCCTCACCGGTTTCGCCGGGGCCGGAATGACCGCGAGGCCGACTTCCAGGGCGAGCCGGAAGAAGTCCTCGCGGGCCTGGAGCGCGACGCGGTTGGCGCCGTACTGCGTGACGACGAGGCCGTCGGCGGAGGCGCGGGTGTGCAGCTTGTAGTGGCGTACGACGGTGCGCGCGAGCGGCCAGCCCTGCGCCTCGACGAACGCCCGGGTCTGGTCCAGGTCCGCCTTGCCGTCGCGCGGGTCCCAGTTGTTGATGACCACGCGGAACGGCAGCCCGCGCGGTTTCACGACGCGCTCGATGGTGCGCTGGGTGGGCTGGAAGCCGAGCGGCTCGGGCTCGATCGGCACGATCACGTCGTGCGCGCTGTCGAGGACGGCGCGCAGCGCGTCCGCGGCTGCCCCGCTCCCGAGGGGATCCTCGCTGTCCGTCTCGGCGAGGTCCAGCCAGCCGGGGGTGTCGACGAAGACGTGCTGGGCGGAGGGGATGCGGGGGAGCGCGGCGAGGCCGGGGAGGTCGTCGTGCGCCTGCACGAAGTCGAACGGCAGGCCGTCGCCGACCCGTTCCGACCACCACACGGCGGAGCCCTGCGGGTCGATCGAGACGGCGACGACGGGTGGCCGCTCACCGTCGGGCCCGGCGCCGAGCACATCGGCCGTGACGGCGGCGAGGTTGACGGCGAGAGTGGATTTACCCACGCCGCCTTTCTGATTGAGGATCACGTGTACGTGTGCCACGACCACTCTCCCTGATTCACGCAAATCCGACATTCGGGATTTACGGTCACTGTGACAGTGGTGCGTGGCCGCGCGCCGCATACACGCCGGAGGGCAGCTCTGTGCATGCCCAGTGCAGCCTGTGCGGCCCCGTGCGGCCTTGTGCGGTCCGTCAGGAGCAGGTGGTGTTGTTCGCCGGGATCTTGCCGTTCAGGAAGTACGGGTCGACGGCGCGCGTTATGCACCCGTTGCCGTTCAGGTACGCGCCGTGGCCCTCGCCCTCGTACGTGATCTGCACTCCCACACCCTCGCCCAGTTCCTCGACCATCCGGAGCGAACCCTCGTACGGGGTGGCCGAGTCGCCCGTGCCGCCGATCACCAGGACCGGGGCCGCGCCCTTCGCGGCCACCTCGGGGGTCGCGTGCTCGCCCTCGACCGGCCAGGAGGCGCACCAGCCGGCCAGGTCCCACGCCAGGTAGGGGCCGAAGACGGGGGAGACCTTACGGAAATCGGCGAGGTGGGCCGCCCTGACCTGGTCGCCGCTCACCCGCCCCTTGGCGTCGGCGCAGGATATGGCGCGCTGGGCGTGGTGCGCCGTGCCGTAGTGCCCCTGCTGGTCGCGGTCGTTGTACCCGTCGGCGTACTTCAGCAGCGGGGAGCCGTCACCGTTCTCCGCCGCGCGCAGGGAGGCGGTGAGGCCCGGCCAGCTGTCCTCGCTGTAGAGCTGCGCGATGATGCCGGTCGTCGCGAGGCTCTGGGTGAGCGGGCGGCCGGTCCCGGTCGTGAGCGGCTTCTTGTCGAGGCGGTCGAGGAGCCGCACGACGCGCGCGGTGCCGGCCTCGGCGGTGGTGCCGGTGCTCTTGAAGTAGTTCTCCAGGGCGCGCTGGAAGCCCAGGGCCTGGTTGCGGGAGTGACGGACGATGTCCGCGGACGGGTCGACGACCGCGTCCAGTGCCATGCGCCCGACGTTCTCGGGGAAGAGGTGGGCGTACGTGCCGCCCAGCTCCGTGCCGTAGGAGAAGCCGAAGTAGTTCAGCTTCTTGTCGCCGAGGACCTGGCGGATCAGGTCCATGTCGCGGGCGGCGCTGCTCGTCGCGACGTACGGAAGGATCTTGCCGGAGCGCTCGGCGCAGCCCGCGCCGAAGGCGGCCGCGTCGTCGAGGTAGGCCTTCTCCTCGGCGGGGGTGTCGGGGGTGAAGTCCAGCCGGAAGGAGGCCTCGGACTGCCGGTCGTCCTGGCAGACGACGGCGGAGCTCTCCGCGACACCGCGCGGGTCGAAGCTCACCAGGTCGTAGCGGGTGTGCAGGGTCGTGAAACCCGGGGCGTGGCCGGGCATCGACGCCACACCCGAGCCGCCGGGGCCGCCGAAGTTGAAGAGCAGCGAACCGATGCGCCGGTCGTCGTCGGTGGCCTTCGAGCGGATCAGTGCGATCCCGATCGTCTCGCCGTCCGGCTTGCGGTAGTCCAGCGGTGCGGTGAGAGTGGCGCACTGCCAGCGGCCGCCGGGCGCCTGGGCAGCGCTGCCGGCCGCCTTGCGAGGCGCCCGGCACCGCTTCCAGTCGAGCTGCTGGCCGGTGAGCGCGGCGGGGAGGACGGGCAGCTTGCCGGGGCTTTCGCCGCTGTCGCTGCCGCTGCCGCCCTGGTGGGCCGGGGCCGGGGCTGTGGGTGACGCCGGGGGCTTGTCCGCGCTGCCGGTGGAGCCGCTGCCGCAGCCGGCGGCCGCTCCCGCCGTGAGGAGCGCAGCGACCGCCAGGGCGCCTGCCCGTACAAGATCCGCCATCGTGGCCCCCCGTATGCGCTCAGAACTCGAAAAGAGATTCGCCATCCTAGGCGGCCCCACTGACAAGCCCCCTGACAGCCCACTCACCGGATTATCGGCAGGACTGGTCTACGGGCACACCGTCCCGTCGGCCGGGACCTTGCCCCTCAGCAGGTACGCGTCCACCGCCCCCTGCACGCACCTGTCACCGCTGTTGTACGCGCCGTGGCCCTCGCCCTTGTACGTCAGCTCGACGCCGACGCCCTTGCCCAGTTCTTCGGCCATCTTCTTCGCGCCCGCGTAGGGCGTCGCCGGGTCGCCGGTGTTCCCGATGACGACGATGGGGGCCGAGCCGGGCGCGCTCACATCGGGGGTGTCCCACTGGCCGTCCACCGGCCACTCGGAGCAGCCCAGCAGACCCCAGCCCCAGGCCTCACCGAAGAGCGGCGAGACCTCGCGGAAGTCGCGGAGCTTCGCCTTCGTCTGCGCCACGTCGAAACGGGCCTTGGAGTCCACGCAGTTGATTGCGGTGTTGGCGGCCCCCTGGTTGCTGTACGAACCGTCGGGACTCCGGCCGTTCATGGCGTCCGAGAGGCTGAGCAGAAGCTCACCGTTACCGCCGTCCGCTTCGTCGAGGCCCTGCTCCAGGTACTTCCAGTACTCCAGGGAGTAGAGGGCCTGGGCGATGCCGTTGGTGGCGTGGGTCTGGGTCAGCTCGCGGTCGCCGATGCCCTTGACGGGCTTCTTGTCGAGCCGCTTGAGGAGGTCGACGACGAAGCCCTCGATCTCCTTCACGGTGTTGCCGGGCAGAGCGCACGCGTCGCCGCGCTCCACGCAGTCCTTGGCGAAGCTCTCAAAGGCGAGCTGGAAGCCCTTGAGCTGGGTGAGCGAGCCCTGCTCGGCGGGCTGAGTGGGGTCGACGACCGCGTCGAAGACCGCCCTGCCGACTCTCTTCGGGAACAAGTGGGCGTAGACGCCGCCCAGTTCGGTGCCGTACGAGATGCCGAAGTAGTGCAGCTTGTCGTCGCCGAGAGCCTGCCTCATGAGGTCCATGTCGCGGGCCGCGTTGGTGGTGCCGACGTGCGGGAGGTCCTCGCCGGAGTTGTCCTCGCAGGCGGCGGCGTACTCCGCGAGGCTGTCGGTGAAGGTCTTCTCCTCGGCGGCGTCGTCCGGGGTGCTGTCCTCGGCGTAGTACTCGTCGAGCTGCTCGTCGCCCTGGCACTGGACGCCCACGCTGCGGCCGACGCCGCGCGGGTCGAAGCTCACCAGGTCGTACCGGGAGCGCAGGCGCTCGTAGTTCGGCGCCAGGGAGGGCAGGCCTTTCAGACCCGAGCCGCCGGGCCCGCCGAAGTTGAAGACGAGGGAGCCGATGCGGTTCTTGGTGTCGCGGGCCTTCGCGCGGATGAGTGCCAGTTCGATCGTGTCGCCGTCGGGCTTCGCGTAGTCGCGCGGGACGTCCATGAAGGCGCACTGCCAGGTGGTGCCGCCGGGGAGAGGAGAGGGGGAGGCGCCGCCGCCCTCCGCCGCGGACGGGGCCGGGCAGTCCGTCCAGTCGAGCTGCTGGGCGGCGAGGTCGTTGGCCCCGCTTCCGTCCTTGCCCTTGTCACCGTTGTCCGTACAGCCGGCGAGGGACACGAGAACGGCGGTGGCGGCGAGGAAGGCCGTGGCGCGCAGGGCGGCGGAAGTCGGCATGCGTCCATCGTGCGACGGGGGGCGGGAGCGTGCGCCCCGAGAGCGCCATTCGGGACGGCGGACGAGGCGTACGGGATGTGCCGGGCACGGTGTACGTCTCAGAGCGCGACCAGGGTCACCTCGGTCGCCTTCACGCTCACCCATACCGGCACGCCCTCCGCCAGTCCCAGCTCCGCGGCGGCCACCGGAGTGACCTCCGCGACGACTTCGGGGGCAGCGTCGATCAGGACGCGCATGCGGCTCCCGTGCGAGGTCAGCTCGCGGACCGTTCCCGGCCAGTTGTTGCGTGGGCTCCCCGTGGGCCGGTTCCGGTGTACGGACACCGCCTCGGGGCCCACCACGGCGAGCCCTGCGACGCCGCCCGGGAGCGGTTCCGCCGCGACCAGGCGTGCGCCGCCGCTCAGCTCCAGGCCGTCCGCCGTGGCCGTGCCGGGCCAGGCGTTGCGGCCGAGCATCCGGGCCACCCAGGGGGAACGCGGGTGGCGGGCGACCTCCGCCGGAGGCGCGTACTGCACGGACTCGCCCCCTTCCAGTACGAGAACACGGTCCGCCAGTGAAACGGCCTCGACCGGGTCGTGCGTGACGATCAGACAGACACCGGGGAAGCCCGCCAGGTGGTCGCGCAGGGTGTGCCGGACGCGTGCCCTTGTCGTCTGGTCCAGTGCGGCGAGCGGTTCGTCGAGGAGGAGCAGCCGGGGGCGAGCGGCGAGCGCCCGGGCGAGGGCGACGCGCTGTGCCTGGCCTCCCGAGAGCTGGCCCGGCCTGCGGTGCGCGAGGTGACCGACGCCGAGGCGGTCGAGCCACTCCTGCGCCTCCGCGCGGGCGTGCGCCTTCGAAGCGCCCTGGGCTGTTCTCCCGTACGCCGTGTTGGCGAGGGCGGTCAGGTGCGGGAACAACGCGCCGTCCTGCGGCACCCATGCGATGCCGCGCCGGTGCGGAGGGAGAGAGGACACGTCCCTGTCGCCGAGCCGGAGGGAGTGCGCGGTTGCCCGGTCGGTGAGCCCGAGGAGCGCGCGCAGGAGGGTGGTTTTACCCGCGCCGTTGGGTCCTACGACGGCCACCGTACTACCGCCCGCGACATCGAGCTCCACGCGCGCGTGCCCCGCGATTTCGGCGACCAGTGACCACCGGGGAACGTCGTCGGAACGTACACCGGCGCCACCGGCGGAGGGCGCGTTCCCGGGAACGGCGCGCGGGCTCGCGGACACGGCCCCTGTGGGCAGCGCGCCCGGGGACGGTGTTTCGCCGTCGGGTGCCGGTGCCTGCGCCGTGCCGCGGTCCGTACCCTGCGGACCGAGCCACCGGCCGCGCAGAGCGATCAGTACCGCTGTCGCCACCGCGAGCAGCAGCAGCGACACCGCCACCGCACCGTCCGGGTCGTTCTGCAGCAGCAGATAGACCTGGAGGGGCAGGGTCTGAGTCGTCCCCGGCAGATTGCCGGCGAAGGTGATCGTCGCCCCGAACTCGCCCAGTGCCCGCGCCCAGCACAGCGCCGCTCCCGCGAGCAGGCCCGGAGCGACCATCGGAACGGTCACCGTGAAGAACGTCCGCAGCGGTGACGCGCCGAGCGAGACGGCCGTCTCTTCGTACCGGGGGTGCAGCCCGGCCAGCGCCCCCTCCAGGCTGATCACCAGGAAAGGCATCGACACGAAAGCGGACGCGACGACCGCACCCGCCGTCGAGAACGGCAGCGTCACCCCGAACCAGTCCGACAACTGCTCGCCGATCAGCCCGCGCCGCCCGTATCCCTGAAGCAGCGCCACTCCGGCGACCGTCGGCGGCAGCACCATCGGCAGCATCACCAGAACGCGCACCAGAGCCTTGCCGCGGAACGACACCCGCGCGAGCAGCCAGGCCAGCGGTACGCCCAGTACGAGCGACAGGAGCAGAGCCCAGCCGGAGACCACGAGCGACAGGCCCAGTGCCTCGGTCACCGCGGGCGCGGTCAGCCGCCGGGGAAGCGTCGACCACGGCGCGCCGGCGAGCACCCCCGCCAGCGGGAGCAGCAGGAAGACGACGGCCAGCCCGGCCGGAAGCGTGAGAGCGAGCGGCGCACGCCCCTTCACCCGGCTCACGGCGCCTGGAACCCCGCGTCACGCAGCAGCTTCTGCGCCTTCGGGGAAGCGAGCCACCGCACGAAGTCCGAGGCCTCCTCGCGGTGCTCCGAGTCGTCGAGTACCGCGGCCGGGTACGACGCGACGGCGTTCTGCGCGTCGGGTACGGCGACCGTGCTGACCTTTCCCCCGGCCGCCGCGGCGTCGGTCACGTACACCAGACCGGCATCGGCCTCGCCCAGCTCCACCTTGCTCAGTACGGCGCGCACATTCGGCTCCTGGGAGACGGCCCTGACCTTCACACCCGCCCCGTCCAGAATCTTCTGGCTGTAGCGGCCGACCGGCACCTCGGGCGCCGCGAGAACGACCTTCAGGCCGCTCCTGGAGAGGTCCTTCAGGCCGTCGATCTTCTCCGGGTTACCGCTCGCGGTGGCGATGGTGAGGCGGTTCTTGGCGATGACGACGGGGTCGCCGGTGTTCTCCTTCAGCCCGTCCATGGTCTTCGTGTCGGCGGTGACCAGAGCGTCGGCGGGCACGCCCTGCCGCACCTGTGAGGCGAGTTCCTGCGAGCCGTTGAAGGAGAAGGTGACCTCCGTGCCGGCGTGCTCCTTCTCGTACGCCGCACCGGCCGCCGTGAAGACGTCGGTGAGCGAGGCCGCGGCCAGGACAGTGATCTTGGTGGTTCCCCGCTCCTCGCCGGCCTGCGATCCGGTGCCGCCGTTCTCACTGCCGCAGGCGGCGAGCAGCGGGACGAGCAGTGAGGCGGTGATGACGGGCAGGACGGTGCGGCGCACGGAAACCCCCTGGGGTGTCGGACACGGCCGGTTCGGCCACAGCCGCGGGCGCAGCCGGATCACAGCCGGATCACACCCGGTCGATATGGACATTGGTCGACTTCACGCGGGCCACCGCCTCCGTCCCGACCTCCAGGCCGAGTTCTTCGACGGCCTCCCGCGTCAGCAGGGAGACCAGCCGGTGCGGGCCGGCCTGTATCTCGACCTGGGCGGCGACGTCGCCGAGCTTCACCGCGGTGATGATCCCGGCGAAGGCGTTGCGCGCGCTCGTGTACGGGACCTCGCCGTGCTCATTGGCCTGCTGGGCGAGCTCGACCGCGTACGCCGCGAGAACGGGCCCGTCGATCAGCCGCCGTCCGGTCTCGTCCCTGCGCGTGGTGATCCGCTCGGCATCGGCCCAGCGGCGGACGGTGTCGGGGCTGACGCCGAGAAGCCGCGCCGCCTGCTGAGTGGTGTAGGACCGCATGTGCGGCAATGTATGACCGCGTGGGCCGCGTATGCAAGGAAGATAGGTCGATTCTCCTGGCAGGTGCGGTACGGCTCGTACGAAGCCACCAGCGCCTAGAGCTGTTCCTTGCGCGTCAGGTTGTTGAAGAACAGCCAGCCCGGCAGCACCGGCAGCCAGAACGTCAGCAGCCGGTACAGCAGCACAGCGGGGGCCGCGATCGCGGTAGGCAGACCCGCGACCGTCAGGGCCGCGATGAGCGCGCCCTCGACCGCCCCGACACCGCCAGGTGTCGGCACCGCGGAACCCAGCGCGTTTGCGGTCAGGAAGACCACCGCGATGGTGGCGTAACTCAGGCGGGCGTCGCTGTCGAAGGCGCGGATCGACGCGTCCAGGCACATCACGAACGCCGCGGTCAGCAACAGCATCCCGCCGATGCCGGTGATCAGCTTCTGCGGCCGCTGCAGTACGTCGAGCATGCGCGGCACCACGCCCGCGAACAGCGACCGCACCCGCGTCACCACGAACCTGCGCAGGATCGGTACGGCCGTCACCACCAGCGCCAGCACCGCCGCCGTCAGCAGGCCGGCGATCACCGTCCGGGACGGGGAGAGCGTGGGGGTCCGTTCGGTGCCCGTTACGTAACCGAAGATCATCAGCAGCGTGATGTGGCTCGCGAGGCCGAAGAGCTGCGAGGCCCCGACACTCGCCACCGCCAGCCCCGGACGTACGCCGGCGCGCTGGAGGAAACGGGCGTTGAGTGCCACACCGCCGATCGCCGCCGGGGCGACCAGCTTCACGAAGGACCCGGCCACCTGCGCTTTGACCGTTCGCCCGAAGGAGACCTTCTCGGGAACGAAGCCGAGCAGACTCATCGCCGCCGCCGGGTAGCTCAGTGCGGAGAACAGCACGGCCACCCCGGCCCAGCGCCAGTCCGCCGTCGCGATCGCCTCGCTCATGTCGTTGGCCATCAGCCCCGAGATGAGGAAGTACGCGGCGAACGCGCCGGCGATGACGCTGACGAGCGTGCGGGGCCTGATGCGTTCGAGGCGGGCCGGCTCGACGAGCGCTTGCGGACGGATGAGCAGCACCTGATGACGGATCTGTGTCAGCAGGTCCTCTTCGCGAGCCTCCTCCAGGGCCTCCTCTATGGCCCCCTTCTCGGCCTTCTTCTCCGCCCGTACGGCCTTGCGCCCACTCACGGCCCCGGCGTCCTCGGCGCCCGGCTCGGCCGCCTTGGCGGCGTGCGAGGCATCGATCACGGCCTCGCGCTCCCGCTGCGACCGCTCGCGCGCCAGCTTGCGCAGCGTCGCGCGCGTGGAGCGGCTGAGCGCGATCGGCTGGAGCAGCGGCAGGCTGTCGGCGACCGCGTCGGGACCCAGCACCTCCACGGCGGCGGCCACGGCCCGCTCGGCGCCCGCACGCAGCCCGAGCGTCGTCAGGAGCTGCGCGACGTCCATGCGCAGTACGACGTCGCCGGCGGCGATCTCACCACCGCGCAGGTCGGTCAGGATCACCCTGCCGGAACGATCCACCAGGATCGCGTCGCCGACCAGCCTGCGATGCGCGATACGGCGCGACTGGAGGGCCTTGACCTGACGCCACGCGCCGCGCAGCAGCTCGTCGGTGATCTCCTCGTCGGGCAGCGAGTCCAGCGAGCGGCCGCCGAGGTGCTGGTACACGAGCATCACGGCGTCGGGGCCGAGCTCGGACGTGGCGATCAGCTTCGGCGCGTTGGCCCCGGCGGCGATGGCGGCGTACGCGAGAAGCGCCTCCTGTTCCAGTGCCTGGCGCAGCGACTGGATCGAGCGGCGCTGGGTGATGCCGCGCAGGGTCACCTGCCGCCACACGCGGTAGAAGAACCCCTGCGCCTGCTGCTCGCGGTCGACGACGGTGACGTCGAGGGGAGGCCCGTCCTCCAGGGTGACGAGGTAGCGCCGCCCGCGGTCGCCCTGTTCGGCGGAGTCGGGCGCGTCCTCGGCGCGCATCGCGGTCACGGGGCGGAAGCCGACGTGCCGCAGGCCCGCAAGGAGCGTCTGTCCGGTGGGTCGTACGTTCGGCGATCCGACGGCGTAAAGCGTCCCGTACGCGACCGTCCAGCCGATCAGCACCGTCACGATGATCGAGAACGGTGTGGTCTGGCGGCCCACCAGTACGGCGAACGAGTTGAGCAGCAGCACCGCCCACAGCGCCACGCGCCAGCGCGGCCTGCGGGCCATACCGACCGCCGTCATGTAGGCGATGACGGGCGCGAGATAACCGTGCACGGGATCGGTGAGTTCGCCGTTCGCGGTGGCCTGGGTGAGCGCTTCCCTGATCGTGGCCGGGGCGGCCTCGGAGACCCACAGGTCGGTGGCGAGCGCCACACCGTGGGCGAGCACGGCCGCGAGTACGCCGTCCGCGATCCGCAGTCCGTCGCGCTTGATCAGCCGCTCGATCGCGAAGGCGACCGGCAGGATCAGTACGGCGATGCTGGAGATCAGACCGGCCAGTTTGATGAAGACGTCGGGGGTCTGGCCGGTGCCCTTGCTGATGTCCTGTTCGAGCCCGGACGCGGTGCCGTGCGCGAAGGCGGCGATGGTGAGCACGCAGATGATGCCGAGTACGCCGACGAGCAGTCGCACCAGGTCGGAGGGGCGGTGCACGCGCGCGGCGAGCAGCGGTTCGTCGCCGGAGACCCGGTCGGTGTGGGGTGCTTCGGGCCCGCTGTCCATGTTCTCCGTGGGCCTCTCGGGTGCGTCAGGGTGCGAATCGGCGCCAGGGGTGCGCGCCGCCGGGGGCGGCTGCACGCCCTGCTCCTTCGTCGATTCTTCTTGATCTCGTATCACCTGTCACCGCCCGGATGATGGTGGCATGACCGGATGACAGAGGGGGGCATCAGGGTGCATTGCGGGGGCGTGCGGTGTTTTGGGTACGCCCCATGGAGCAGCGCACTGTCGGTGCCGTGGTGCAGGATGGACCGGATGAGCGACGAGCCGGAAGTCCCCGAACTCCCCGAGTACGCCGAGCGCGTGCTGGAGGTGGCGGAGATGATTCCACCCGGCCGTGTGATGACGTACGGGGACGTCGCCGAGTGGCTCGAGGAGGGCGGCCCACGCCAGGTGGGGCGGGTCATGGCGCTCTACGGCGGCGGCGCGCCCTGGTGGCGTGTGGTGCGTTCCGACGGCGCACTGCTTCCCGGCCATGAGTTGCGGGCGCTGGGCCACTACCGCGCGGAGGGCACCCCGCTGCGGACGGCCACCCGGCAGTCCGGGACCCACCTCCCGCGCCTGGACATGAAGCAGGCGCGGTGGGACGGCGGCACGGCCGGCTCCGGCGGAAGTGCACAAGCTCACACGGCTCACACCTGACAGCCTCCTGCATGCGGCGACGCGGCGGGCGGCGCCGGGCCCGTGCGGGGTACGAGAGGCGTAGCGGGAGGCGGACTCGCTGCGTCCCCGGCGCCCACTGGCGTAGCGTCGTCGGCACGCGTCGCGCGCACACCGCTCATCGCGCACGCACCGCGCCCCGCACGGGGTGGTAAGTCAATCCGTACACCCACCAGGACCGGCGATCCACGTGAGCTCCTCCCCTTCCCCAGGTTCCGCGGGTTCCGGCTGGAATCCGCCGCACCGTCAGGCGCGGCAGCGGACCCCGGGCGCGTACCGACTGGTACGTACCCGGCCGGGCCCGGTGAACCCCCCTCTTCTGGACGCACGCCAGCGTGCGGTGGTTGACCATGCCGGGGGCCCGCTGCTTGTCCTCGCGGGACCGGGCACCGGCAAGACGACGACCCTGGTGGAGGCGGTGGCCGCGCGCGTCGCCAAGGGGGCCGACCCGGCGCGCATCCTGGTGCTCACCTTCAGCCGCAAGGCGGCGGTGGAACTGCGCGACCGGATGGCGCTGCGGCTCGGCGGCGCGTACGGGCCGCAGGCGACCACCTTTCACTCCTTCTGCTACGCCCTGGTCCGGGCCCATCAGGACAGCGACCTCTTCAGCGAACCGCTGCGGCTGCTGTCCGGCCCCGAACAGGACGTCGCCGTACGTGACCTGCTCGCGGGCCACGTGGACCTGGAACGGGACGGCCGGCCCGCCCCCGTCCACTGGCCGGACGAACTGCGCGCCTGCCTCACCACGCGCGGCTTCGCCGACGAGGTCCGCGCCGTGCTGGCGCGCAGCCGCGAGCTGGGGCTCGGCCCCGACTCGCTCGGAGCCTTCGCGGCGCGTACCGGGCGGCCCGACTGGAAGGCCGCGGCGGCCTTCCTGGCCGAGTACCTCGACGTACTCGACATGCAGGGCGTCCTCGACTACGCCGAACTGGTCCACCGGGCGGTGCTGCTCGCCGAACAGGCGGAGCTCACGGGCCGGCTCAGCGCGCAGTACGACGCTGTCTTCGTCGACGAGTACCAGGACACGGACCCGGCACAGGTCCGCCTCCTGCACGCGCTGGCCGGCTCCGGCCGCACCCTGGTGGCTTTCGGTGACCCGGATCAGTCGATCTACGCGTTCCGAGGAGCGGACGTCGGCGGCATCCTCGACTTCCCGGACACCTTCCGCAGAACGGACGGCAGCCCTTCGCCGGTGGAGGTCCTGACGACCTCCCGCCGCTCGGGAGCGGGCCTCCTGGCGGCCACCCGTCTGCTCACCCGCCGGATGCCGCTGACGCGCCTGCCGGCCGAGAAGGTACGGGCGCACCGCGACCTCGCCGCCGTACGCGAAGGGGGCCGCACGGAGGTCTTCACGTACCCGACGGCGGGCACGGAGCTCGACAACATCGCGGACATCCTGCGCCGCGCCCACCTGGAGGAGGGCGCGGCGTGGAACGAGATGGCGGTACTGGTACGCGCCGGCGGCCGCACCATCCCCGCCGTACGCCGCGCCCTGACCTCCGCGGGCGTCCCCCTGGAGATCGACGGTGACGACCTGGCCCTGCGCCACGAGCCGGCGGTAACGCCTCTGCTGACGGCGCTGCGGGCGGTGGCCGAGGCGGCGCTCGCCCCCACGCCACCGCTCACCGCACAGCCCCCGCAACCGGAAGCCGCGAGCGCCGTCCGGAGCGACGATCCGGCGCCGGGCGAGGACCCGGGGCGGGGCGAGGACCGGGGGCAGGATGAGGACCCGGGGCGGGCCGAGGGCCAAGGGCGGGGCGAGGACCCGGGGCAGGGTGTGGACCCGGCCCAGGCCGAAGGCCGGGGGAGTCCCAACCCGCCCACCACCACCTGGCTCAGCGCAGAGGTCGCCGCCGAGCTGCTCGCCTCGCCGCTCGCCGGCATGGACACCGCCGACCTGCGCCGGCTCGGCCGTGCCCTGCGCGACGAGGAGCGCGCCGCCGGGAACCGGCTCCCGCCGCCCTCCGGCGAACTGCTCGCCCGCGCCCTCGCGGAACCCGAGCGCCTGGCCGCGCACGACCCGGCGTACGCCCGCGGCGCCCAGCGCCTCGGCGCGCTCCTGCGCACGGCCCGTACGCTCCTCGAAGCCGGCGGCACGGCCGAGGAGGCTCTGTGGGAGCTGTGGAACGGCACCCCCTGGCCGGGGCGCCTCGAACGCGCAGCCCTGCGCGGGGGCACGGCCGGCCGCAACGCCGACCGCGACCTCGACGCCGTATGCGCGCTCTTCGACACCGCGGCCCGCGCCGAGGAACGTTCCGGCGGCCGCGGCGCCCTGAACTTCCTGGAAGAGCTCGACGCCCAGGACATCGCCGCCGACACCCTCAGCAAGCGCGCCGCACGCCCCGACGCCGTACGCCTGATGACCGCGCACCGGTCAAAGGGCCTGGAGTGGCGCCTGGTCGTCGTGGCGGGCGTACAGGAGGGACTGTGGCCGGACCTGCGCCGCCGCGGATCGCTCCTCGAAGCGGACCGGATCGGCCGCGACGGCCTCGCCGAGCCCCTCACCCCCGGCGCCCTCCTCGCCGAGGAACGCCGGCTCTTCTACGTCGCCGCCACCCGCGCCCGCGAGCGCCTCGTCGTCACCGCCGTCAAGGCCCCCGCCGACGACGGCGACCAGCCCTCCCGCTTCCTCGCCGAACTCGGCGTCGAACCCAAGGACGTCACAGGCCGCCCCCGCCGCCCCCTCGCCGTAGCCGCACTCGTCGCCGAACTGCGCGCCACCACCGTCGACCCGGCGGCGACCCCCGCCCTGCGCGACGCCGCCGCCCGCCGACTGGCCCGCCTCGCCGCGCTCGCGGACGAGGACGGCCAGCCGCTGGTCCCTTCGGCGCACCCGTACCGCTGGTGGGGCCTGTACGACCCGACGCACAGCAGCGTCCCGCTGCGCGACCGCAACGAACCCGTAGCGCTCTCGGGAAGCGCACTGGACCAGCTCGCGAACACGTGCTCCCTCCAGTGGTTCCTGGGACGCGAGGTGAAGGCAGACGCACCGGCGACCGCCGCGCAGGGTTTCGGGAACGTCGTGCACGTCCTGGCCGACGAGGTCGCGTCCGGCCGTACGCCCGCCGACCTCGCCGTACTCATGGAACGCCTCGACTCCGTCTGGGACGCCCTCGCCTTCGACGCCCCCTGGAAGTCCCAGCAGGAGAAGGAGCACGCGCGCGTGGCGCTCGAACGCTTCCTGAAGTGGCACGTCATGGACCGCGGCGGACGCACCCCGGTCGCCACCGAGCACGACTTCGACGTGACCCTGGAAGCGGGCGGGGAGTACGAGGTGCGCATCCGGGGTTCCATGGACCGCGTCGAGCGGGACGCCGAGGGGCGGGCGTACGTCGTCGACTTCAAGACCGGGAAAGCAACCCCCACGCGCGACGAGGTCGCCCGCCATCCGCAGCTCGCCGTCTACCAGCTCGCCGTACGGGAAGGCGCGGTGGACGAGGCGTTCGGGGGAACGCGCCCCGAGCCCGGCGGCGCCGAACTCGTACAGCTGCGGCAGGCCGCCGCCAAGAAGGACGGCGGGGAGGCGCTGCCCAAGGTCCAGGCGCAGGAGCCGCTCGCCGGGGAGTGGGTCGGCGACCTGCTCGCCACCGCCGCCGGCCGCGTACTCGACGAACGCTTCGGCCCGGCGACCGGCCAGCACTGCACGCACTGCGCGTTCCGCGCTTCGTGCAGCGCGCAGCCGGAGGGCCGCCACATCGTCGAGTAGCACGCTCGTCGAATAACCCGCTCGTCGAGTAGCGCCGGCTTCACGGACCGTCGTTGTCAGTGGGGCCGGATAGCCTCTCTGGGGTGTCAGCCCGAATCACCGACCCCGAGCAGCTCAAAGAGCTCCTCGGCATCCCGTTCACCCCGGAGCAGATGGCGTGCATCACCGCACCGCCTGCCCCGCAGGTCATCGTGGCCGGAGCCGGTTCGGGCAAGACGACGGTCATGGCCGCGCGCGTGGTGTGGCTGGTCGGCACCGGGCAGGTCGCCCCCGAGCAGGTACTCGGCCTGACCTTCACCAACAAGGCGGCCGGTGAGCTCGCCGAGCGCGTCCGCAAGGCGCTGGTGCGCGCCGGGGTGACCGACCCCGACGTCATCGACCCCGACAACCCCCCCGGCGAGCCCCGGATCTCGACGTACCACGCCTTCGCCGGGCAGCTCCTCGCCGAGCACGGCCTGCGCATCGGCCTCGAACCGACCGCCCGCCTCCTCGCCGACGCCACCCGCTACCAGCTCGCCGCGCGGGTGCTGCGCGAGGCGCCAGGGCCGTATCCGGCGCTCACCAGATCATTTCCGTCCCTGGTCAGCGACCTGCTCGCGCTGGACGCGGAGCTGGCCGAGCACCTCGTGAAGCCGGCCCGCCTCGCGACGTACGACACCGAGCTCCTGAACACCCTCGCGTCCGTCAAGCTCTCCAACGCCGACCTGCGCAAGGTCCCCGAAGCCGCCGCCGCCCGCCTCGAACTCCTCGACCTCACCACCCGCTACCGCGAGGCCAAGCGCAGCCGCGACCTCCTCGACTTCGGTGACCAGATCGCCCTCTCCGCCGAACTCGCGCTCACCAGCGAGGAGGCCGGCCGGATCCTGCGCGACGAATTCCGGGTCGTCCTGCTCGACGAGTACCAGGACACGTCCGTCGCACAGCGCCTGCTCCTCTCCGGACTGTTCGGCGGCGGCACCGGGCACGCGGTGACGGCGGTGGGTGACCCCTGCCAGGCGATCTACGGCTGGCGCGGTGCCTCCGTCGCGAACCTCGACGACTTCCCCGCCCACTTCCCGTACGCCGACGGGAGCCCCGCGGCCCGCTACTCGCTCAGCGAGAACCGCCGCAGCGGCGGCCGCCTCCTCGACCTCGCCAACGGCCTCGCCGTCCCGCTGCGCGCCATGCACGAGGGCGTGGAGGCACTGCGCCCCGCCCCCGGCGCGGAGCGCGACGGCATCGTCCGCTGCGCGCTCCTGCCCACCCACGCGGAGGAGATCGCGTGGCTGGCCGACTCGATAGCCCACCTCGTCCGTACGGGCAAGGAGCCCGGCGAGATCGCCGTCCTGTGCCGTACGGCGGGCGACTTCGCCGAGATCCAGGGCGCGCTGGTGGCCCGCGACGTACCGGTCGAGGTCGTCGGCCTCTCCGGGCTCCTCCACCTCCCCGAGGTCGCGGACCTCGTCGCCGTCTGCGAGGTCCTCCAGGACCCTGGGGCCAATGCCTCGCTCGTACGCGTCCTCACCGGACCGCGCTGGCGCATCGGCCCGCGCGACCTGGCCCTGCTCGGGCGCCGCGCGCGCCTGCTCGTCCACCGCGCGCCGGGCGCCGACGCGGACGCCGACCCCGACGGCAGGCTGGCCGAGGCCGTCGAGGGCGTGGACCCGGCGGAGGTCATCTCTCTCGCGGACGCGCTCGACACCTTCCTGGAGTCCGGCGGCGGCCCGGACGACGGCCTGCCCTTCTCGGCCGACGCCCGGGTCCGCTTCGCCCGCCTGGCGGCCGAGCTGCGCGACCTGCGGCGCTCGCTCGCGGACCCGCTCATGGACGTACTGCACCGGGTGCTCGCCACGACGGGCCTCGAAGTGGAACTCTCGGCCTCACCGCACGCCCTGGCCGCCCGCCGGCGCGAGACGCTGAGCAACTTCCTGGACACGGCGGCCGGATTCGCGGCGCTGGACGGCGAGGCGAACCTGCTGGCCTTCCTCGCCTTCCTGCGGACCGCCGCCCAGTACGAGAAGGGGCTCGACAACGCCCTGCCCGGTGGCGAGAACACCGTCAAGGTCCTCACCGCGCACAAGTCCAAGGGCCTGGAGTGGGACGTCGTGGCGGCGCCGGGCCTGGTCGCGGGCCACTTCCCGAGCGAGCAGTCACGCGACTCCTGGACCTCGCAGGCCAAGGTCCTGCCGCACGCGCTGCGCGGCGACGCCAAGACGCTCCCGGACGTGGGCGACTGGGACGCCAAGGGCATCAAGGCGTTCAAGGACGAGATGAAGGCACACCAGCACACCGAGGAACTGCGCCTCGGATACGTGACCTTCACGCGCCCGCGCTCGCTGCTCCTCGGCTCGGGCCACTGGTGGGGCCCGACCCAGAAGAAGCCGCGCGGCCCTTCCGGCTTCCTGCGGGCGCTGTACGACCACTGCGCGGCCGGATTCGGAGAGATCGAGGCGTGGGCGGACGAGCCCGCGGAGGACGAGGAGAACCCGTCCCTGCGCGAGTCGGCGACGGACCGCGCGTGGCCGCTGCCGCTGGATCCGGCGTCCATGGCCCGCCGCCGCCGGGCAGCGGAGACGGTCATGGCCCACTTGGCGGCCCTGGCGGCAGCTCCGGCCGAGGCGGAGGCGGAGCCCCTCACGGACTTCAACTCCGACTTCGACTCCAGCTTCGACTTCGACCTCGAAGAGCCCGTCGAGACAGATTTCGAAGCCGCCTTCGAGGCGGACTCCGACGCCACCCCGCCGGACTGGGAAACCCTGCTCACGGAACGCCCCACGACGCACCCGACCACGCCGGCCACCGGCACGGACACCGCCCACGCCGAGGCGGCGCCGCAGATCCGTACCGGCATGGAGGCCCGCGCGGACGGGGACGCCGCCCCCGGCGCCCGTACCGGGACCAGCGTCCCCGCCGAGGCCACCGCGCCCGACAGCCGCGCCCACGCCGCGGTCGACGCCGGGGCTTCGCTCGACGCGCTCCATGGCCACGATGCCGACCCGGGGGACTGGGACAGCTGGTCCGCTGTGCGCCCGGGCGCCGTACCCGCGCCCCGCACGCACGCGCGCGCGGACCGCCCCGGCGCCGTACCCCACCAGCACGCACAGTCCGCCCCGGGCCACGACACCGTCCCCGCACGCCCCCACCCGACGCACGAGACGCACGGGACGCACGAGACGCACGCGACGGGCCCGGGCGGCCCGACGGTGTCCAGTGGAACCAGCACGCCTCGACCGGGCCATGATGGAGACCCCCTCACCCCCGAAGAGGCCCGCGCGGTCGCGTCCTGGGACCGGGATCTCGACGCCCTCGCCGGTGAGCTGCGCCGTGCCCGCGCCACCACCCGTGACGTCCTCGTACCGCCCTCCCTCACCGCATCCGAGCTCCTGCGGCTCGCCGCGGACCCCGACGGCTTCGCCCAGGAGCTCGCCCGCCCCATGCCACGTCCGCCACAGCCCGCCGCGCGCCGGGGCACCCGGTTCCACGCGTGGGTGGAGTCGCGTTTCGAGGAGCTGCCGCTGCCCATGCTCGGGCCGGACGAGCTGCCCGGCGGCGACGAGTCCGACGCCGAGATCGCGGACGAGCGCGACCTGGCCGCACTCAAGGAGGCGTTCGAGCGCACCCCGTACGCCCGCCGCACCCCGTACCGCGTCGAGGCGCCCTTCCACCTCACCCTCGCGGGCCGCGTCATCCGGGGTCGCATAGACGCCGTATACCGCGACGAGACGACCGGCGCGTACGAGATCGTCGACTGGAAGACCAGCCGCACGCGCGCCGCCGACCCCCTCCAGCTCGCCGTCTACCGCCTCGCCTGGGCGGAACAGCACGACTTGCCCCTCGACTCCGTGGGCGCGGCGTTCCTCTACGTCCGCACCGGTGAGATCGCGCGCCCCACCGGCCTCCCCGGCCGTGCCGAGCTGGAACGGATCCTGCTGGACGAGCCCGGCCCGGCGGCCGGATAGGCTCAAGGCCATGAGCGACACCCCGGACAGCGTCGTCCGTACGTACATCGACACGCACCGCGCGGCCTTCCTCGGCGACCTCGCCGACTGGCTGCGCATCCCGTCCGTGTCGGCGCAGCCGGACCACGCCGCCGACGTGCGGCGCAGCGCCCAATGGCTGGCGGCGAAGCTCAAGGCGACCGGCTTCCCGGTCACCGAGATCTGGCCCACCGCAGGCGCCCCGGCCGTATTCGCCGAGTGGCCGAGCGGCGACCCGGACGCCCCCACCGTGCTCGTCTACGGACACCACGACGTGCAGCCCGCCGCCCGCGAGGACGGCTGGCACACGGACCCCTTCGAGCCGGAGATCATCGGCGGCCGGCTCTACGCCCGTGGCGCCGCCGACGACAAGGGCCAGGTGTTCTTCCACACCCTCGGCGTGCGCGCCCACCTCGCCGCCACCGGCCGCACCGCCCCCGCCGTCAACCTCAAGCTTCTCGTCGAGGGTGAGGAGGAGTCCGGCTCCCCGCACTTCCGCGCGCTCGTCGAGGAGCGCGCCGAGCGCCTCGCCGCCGACGCGGTGATCGTCTCCGACACCGGCATGTGGTCCGAGGACACCCCCACCGTCTGCACCGGCATGCGCGGCGTGACCGACTGCGAGATCGAGCTGTACGGGCCCGACCAGGACATCCACTCAGGGTCCTTCGGCGGCGCCGTCCCCAACCCGGCCACCGTCGCCGCCCGGCTCGTCGCGGCCCTCCACGACGAGAACGAGCACGTCACGATCCCCGGCTTCTACGACGGCATGGTCGAGCTCACGGACCGCGAGCGCGAGCTGTTCGCCGAGCTCCCCTTCGACGAGGACGAGTGGCTCCGTACGGCCAAGTCCCGAGCCACGCTCGGCGAGGCCGGCCACACCACTCTGGAGCGTGTCTGGGCCCGGCCGACCGCCGAGGTCAACGGCATCGGCGGCGGCTACCAGGGCCCCGGCGGCAAGACGATCGTCCCGTCCTCCGCCCACCTGAAGCTGTCGTTCCGCCTGGTCGCGGGCCAGCGCCCGGACAAGATCGAGCAGTCCGTACGCGACTGGGTCGCATCCCGCGTACCGGCCGGCATCCGCCACGAGATCACGTTCGGCTCCGCCACGCGCCCGTGCCTGACGCCACTGGACCACCCCGCCCTCCAGTCCGTCGTACGGGCCATGGGCCGCGCCTTCGGCCAGAAGATCCTCTTCACGCGCGAGGGCGGCTCGGGGCCCGCGGCGGACCTCCAGGACGTACTCGGTGCACCCGTGCTCTTCCTGGGTATCTCCGTACCCTCGGACGGCTGGCACGCACCCAACGAGAAGGTCGAGCTCGACCTGCTCCTCAAGGGCGTCGAGACAACCGCGTACCTGTGGGGCGACCTCGCGGCGCACTGGCGCGCCTCCTGAAGCCGAACCTCATCCGAATCCACCAGGGGGAGTTGGAAGCACCTGTGAGCACCTCGACCGACCACACGGGCCTGACCGCGGGCAGCTCGGCCGGCTCGGACATGGCGGGCAGCACGGACACCACGCAGCGGCCGATCGGGCTCACCGCCCCGAGCGGCATCGACCGCGCCGCGCACCACCGCCTCGACGAGGCCTGGCTGGCGGCGGCGTGGAGCCACCCGACGACCCGTGTCTTCGTGGTCTCCGGCGGACAGGCCCTGATCGACGACACCCCGGACGGGCGCACCGAACTCGTCATGACCCCCGCCTTCGAGGCCCCGGTCACCGAGACGCACCGCTATTTCCTCGGTACGGACGAGGACGGCGTCAGCTACTTCGCTCTCCAGAAGGACTCCCTGCCGGGCCGCATGGACCAGTCCGCGCGCCCCGCCGGTCTGCGCGAGGCCGGGCTCCTGCTCGACCCGCGCGACGCGGGCCTGATGGTCCACGCGGTGGCCCTGGAGAACTGGCAGCGGCTGCACCGTTTCTGTTCGCGCTGCGGCGAGCGCACCGTCATCGCGGCGGCCGGACACATCCGGCGCTGCCAGGCGTGCGGCGCCGAGCACTACCCGCGCACCGATCCCGCCGTCATCATGCTGGTCACGGACGAGGAGGACCGCGCGCTCCTCGGCCGCCAGGTGCACTGGCCGGAAGGCCGGTTCTCGACGCTCGCGGGCTTCGTGGAGCCCGGTGAGACGATCGAGGAGTCGGTGGCCCGGGAGGTCTTCGAGGAGGCGGGTGTCACAGTCGGCCGGGTCGAGTACGTCGCCAGCCAGCCGTGGCCGTTCCCGTCCAGCCTGATGCTCGGCTTCATGGCGCGCGCCACGTCGTCGGAGATCGACGTGGACGGCGAGGAGATCGAGGAGGCGCGCTGGTTCTCCAGGGACGATCTTCGGAGCGCCATCGAGTCCGGTGAGATCCTGCCCCCGTCGGGCATCTCGATCGCCGCCCGCCTGGTGGAGCTCTGGTACGGCAAGCCCCTGCCGAAGCCACTGAACCCGTAACGCCCGCTCATACGTAACGCCCGCTCATACGTAACGCCCGCTCATACGGAAGGGCCCTTCCGTATGAGCGGTATGTCTTCTCTGTACCTTCGTACCTCAGACGGCCAGCGCCTGCTTGACCTGGGCGAGGCTCGGGTTGGTCATGACCGACTGCTCACCAGAGGCGGGAACCACGAGGACGGTCGGGACCGTCTGGTTTCCGCCATTCGCCTTCTCGACGAAGGCCGCCGACTCCGGGTCCAGCTCGATGTTGATCTCGGTGTACGCGATGCCCTCACGGTCCATCTGGCTCTTGAGCCGACGGCAGTAGCCGCACCACGTCGTGCTGTACATCGTCACTGTTCCCTGCATGTCGAATGCGCTCCTCTGGTTCGCCGGAGTCCGTACCCCGGTGAGTCGAAAATCCAGTGAGTCGAACGTACGCGACCCGACCGCCATTCCCGCATTAGTACGACCAGTGCCAGGGCCCTGTGGACAAGCGCCGCACCCACCACTCCCGACCTGGCAGCATGGCGGGGTGACAGCAGCAACGCACTCCTCTCTTTTCCCGCAGGTCCCCGACTCGGCGGACGCGGTGCTCGATGGGCTCGACCCCGAGCAGCGCGAGGTCGCGACGGCCCTGCACGGTCCGGTGTGCGTGCTGGCGGGAGCCGGCACCGGCAAGACGCGCGCCATCACGCACCGCATCGCGTACGGCGTGCGCGCCGGGATTCTCCAGCCGGCCAGTGTGCTGGCCGTCACGTTCACCAACCGCGCCGCGGGCGAGATGCGCGGGCGGCTCCGCCAGCTCGGCGCGGGCGGCGTCCAGGCGCGGACCTTCCACTCCGCCGCGCTCCGCCAGCTCCAGTACTTCTGGCCGAAAGCAGTCGGTGGCGACCTGCCCCGGCTCGTCGAGCGCAAGATCCAGCTGGTCGCCGAGGCCGCCGCCCGCTGCCGCGTCCGCCTCGACCGCAACGAGCTGCGGGACGTGACGGGGGAGATCGAGTGGGCGAAGGTCACCCAGACCGTCCCCGGCGACTACCCGGCCGCGGCCGCCAAGTCGGGCCGCGACGCTCCCAGGGACGCGGCGGAGATCTCCCAGATCTACGCGATGTACGAGCAGCTCAAGCGCGACCGGGCCGTGATCGACTTCGAGGATGTGCTGCTGCTCACCGTCGGCATCCTCCAGGACCGGCACGACATCGCCGACCACGTGCGCAGCCAGTACCAGCACTTCGTGGTGGACGAGTACCAGGACGTCAGCCCCCTCCAGCAGCGGCTGCTCGAACTGTGGCTGGGCGACCGGCCGAACCTGTGCGTCGTCGGCGACGCCAGCCAGACGATCTACTCCTTCACCGGCGCCACCCCCGACCACCTGCTGAACTTCCGCACCAAGCACCCGGACGCGACCGTCGTGAAGCTGGTCCGCGACTACCGCTCGACCCCTCAGGTCGTCCACCTGGCCAACGGTCTGCTGAGCCAGGCGCGCGGCCGCGCCGCCGAGCACCGCCTTGAGCTGGTGTCCCAGCGGGAGCCCGGCCCCGAGCCCCTCTACACGGAGTACGCGGACGAGCCCGCCGAGGCCGAGGGCACCGCCCGCCGCATCCGCGACCTCATCGCCGCCGGCGTCCCGGCCGGTGAGATCGCCGTGCTGTACCGGATCAACGCCCAGTCGGAGGTCTACGAACAGGCACTGGCCGACGCCGGAGTGCCCTACCAGCTGCGCGGCGCGGAGCGGTTCTTCGAACGGCAGGAGGTGCGGAAGGCGATCGCGGGCCTGCGTAGCGCAGCTCGGTTCGGGGACAACGACCCGCTGCTCGACGACGTCGTGGACCTGCCCTCCCAGACCCGCGCCGTCCTCAGCGGCAACGGCTGGACCACGCAGCCCCCGGCCGGCTCCGGCGCCGTGCGTGACCAGTGGGAGTCACTGGCCGCGCTGGTCCGTCTCGCCGAGGACTTCGCGAAGACCAGGCCCACCGCCACGCTCTCCGACCTCGTGGCCGAACTCGACGAGCGCGCGGCCGCCCAGCACGCGCCCGCCGTCCAGGGCGTCACCCTCGCCTCGCTGCACTCGGCGAAGGGCCTGGAGTGGGACGCCGTGTTCCTGGTCGGCCTCACCGAGGGCATGATGCCGATCACCTACGCCAAGACCGACGAGCAGGTCGAGGAGGAGCGACGCCTGCTGTACGTAGGAGTCACGCGCGCCCGCCTGCATCTGGTTCTGTCCTGGGCACTGTCCCGTTCCCCGGGCGGCCGGGCCTCGCGCCGCCCGAGCCGCTTCCTGAACGGACTGCGCCCCGGTTCCTCCGTCCCCGGCAGCCGTGGCGCGTCCGCTCCGCGCGGCGGCAGCGGCGCCGGTGCCGGCACGGGCGGTCCGGCCAAGCGCAAGCGCCGCAGCTCGGCTCTGTGCCGGGTGTGCGGAAAGACGCTCACCGACGCCGGTGAGGTGAAACTGATGCGCTGCGAGGACTGCCCGTCCGACATGGACGAGGCGCTGTACGAACGGCTGCGCGACTGGCGCGCGGGCCAGGCGCGGGAGCTGGGCCAGCCCGCGTACTGCGTCTTCACCGACAAGACGCTGATGGCGATCGCCGAGGCGGCGCCGGGCGAGGCGGGGGAACTGGCCGTCATCGCGGGGGTCGGCGCCCGCAAGCTGGAGCGTTTCGGAGCCGATGTGCTGGCTCTCTGCGCAGGTCAGGACCTTGGAGGGGCCGACGAGGAGGACTGATTCAAACTCGTCGGGAAAATAGTTTGCGCAAGCCCCAGCAATCCCCATAGGTTCTTAACCACGGGAACAGCGACTTCTCTGAAGCCCTGACTCCGTGCTGTACTTATCCGAATACGTAGGGACCGGCCTCGTGCCAAGGTCCCCGAGACGCCGAGAGGAGGCGAGCCCAGTGACCAGCTTCATGAACTTCACCAAAATGACCGATCGCTCGGTCGTCGCCCCCTGCCCGCTCGGCTCCTCGCTCCGTGGCACCGGTGTGTCCGGCGGCATTCCCGCCGTCCGCCCCGCCTCTCTCGCGAGCCTCCCCGTCCTGGTCCTGGCGCGCAATGAGCGACCGACCAAGGCACCGGAAGCAGCAGTAGCAGCGGCACAGGTGAAGGCCTATGCCTTTGCGGCAGCCGGTGCCGGATCCAAGAAGCAGACGACGCAGCACCACACGATGTGGGCCTTCCGTGGGCTCGAACCCTGGAGTGATCCAGCCTGATCCAGGATCAGGCAGGCGCCTTCAGGGCCGCGGAACCCCACCAGGGATCCGCGGCCCTTCTGTTTTTCCCGAACAGGAGAGACAGAGCGAAGGGGCTTCGGGACAGCAACCGCCACCCGGCCGACCGGCCGGAACGACTCGACGAGGAACAAACCACCGTGCAACTCGACACGCACGCCCCGTCCGTACCGCCTTCCCAACCGATCACCCCGCCCGGTCTCACGGAGGACCCCACCTTGACTGCCCCGGCCCCCCTGACCGCGCTCACCGCGCTCGACGACGCCATCGAGAACCTCGGCGTGCCCGTCCCCTGCCGTTCGTACGACCCGGAGGTCTTCTTCGCCGAGTCCCCGGCCGATGTCGAGTACGCCAAGTCGCTCTGCCGCACCTGCCCGCTGGTCGAGGCCTGCCTCGCCGGTGCCAAGGAGCGCCGCGAGCCCTGGGGTGTCTGGGGTGGCGAGCTCTTCGTCCAGGGTGTCGTAGTCGCCCGCAAGCGGCCGCGTGGCCGCCCGCGCAAGAACCCGGTCGCGGCATGAACGTCACCGGAACCATCGACCGACCCCATACGCACGATCCCAAGAAGCAGGCCCCAATGACCTCTTCCCCCAGCGAGCCCTTCGGCTCCGCTACCCACGACGTCACGATCACCGGCGCGAACGACTCGCGTCAGAACAGGAACCGCGAGATGCAACTCATCCCAGAAGCCCTGGCCCGTGCCCATATGCAAGAACGCCGGCGGGAAGCCGAGGCGGAACACCAGGCCGTGCGCCTGGTCGCCGCCCGGCGGATGCAGCGCCGCGCCGAGCGCGTCTCACTGCGTGCCCGCCGCGCCCTGGCCATGGCGGTCATGCAGTAACAGGCAGGCACCCAGCAGGCCGGAGCAGAGGAAGCCCTCCGCGGGGGCCGGTCCGAACGGACCGGCCCCCGCGGTGCGTTGTCCGGCCCCCGCGCCCCGTCGGAGATATCGTCACGGAGTGCTGAGTTCTCCCGGGGAGGACCCCCGGCCCCCCGAGCAGGCTCCTGATCCCGCAGAGCAGGGTGGCGAGAGCGTGGTGTGCTCCCGCTGCGGCAAGCCCTCCGAGCACACACCACCGACCTGGACCTGCTCCGTGGAGAACGGCAGGCGCCACTACTTCTGTGACGACTGCGCGCGCGCCAACCTCAGAGCGATCGAGGGCCGGCTCGATTCGCCCTGGTGGTGAACGGCACGGTTACGCTCCGGCCGCCGCCCCGTCCACTTCTTCGGCTACTTCCGCCTCTCGCGTTCCCTCCGCATCCTCGGCGAGGAAACCGGGCAGCCACTCCTCCAGTTCGCGCCGCAGCCGTACAGTCGCACCCAGTTGGCAGAGCACTCCGATGGTGCTCAAGGACACCCGGTGTATCAGCAGATAGGCCGGCGGCAGATTGAGCTGCTTGCCCAACCGGTGCGCGGGGGAGCGGACATCGGCGATCCGCGCCGCCTGCTGGCGCAGCCACGCCCGCGTGAACGTGAACTCGTCGGCCTGCGCGGGCTCGATGATCGGCAGCAGATAGTCCAGCACCGCGTCCGGGTCGAGATCGATGGAATCCTTCACGAAGCCCTCCTCGCGGAGCAGCTCGTACACCGCGTCGGCCTCCCCGTCGAGCGTCAGCCGCAGTGAGGTCCCGATCGTGGCGGGCAGTCCGCCGGGCAGCCGGTCAACGGTGCCGAAGTCCAGCACGCCGAGCCGCCATTGCCCGACCGCGTCCTCCTGACCCTCCTCGTCGTCCCCCGCGTCCGCGTGGCCCACGGGCAGCAGCCGGAAATTGCCCGGATGCGGGTCCGCGTGCAGCAGGCCCGTGCGGGCCGGCCCCGAGAAGAGGAAGCGGGCCAGCAGTTGCCCCGCCCTGTCCCGCTGCTCCGTCGTCCCGTCCGTGATCACGTCGGCCATCGGTATGCCGTCGATCCACTCGGTCACCAGCACCTGATCGCTCTGGTGCACCACATCGGGCACCACCACGTCCGGGTCGTCAGCGAACTGCTCCGCGTGCTGCCGCTGGGCCTCCGCCTCCAGTTCGTAGTCCAGCTCCTCCGACACCCGGTCGCGCAGCTCGGAGATGAGCGGCTTGATGTCCATCCCCGGCACCAGCGGGCCGAGCAGCCGGGCGAAACGGCTCAGTTGGTTCAGGTCGGAGAGCAGCGCGTCCCCGGCGCCCGGGTACTGGACCTTGACGGCCACCTCGCGCCCGTCGTGCCACACGGCCCGGTGCACCTGACCGATCGAGGCCGCCGCCGACGGCTTGTCCTCGAACTCCAGGAACAAGTCGCGCCATTGTGCTCCGAGCCGCTCCTCCAGCACCGCGTGCACCGTGCGGGTCGGCATGGGCGGCGCGGCTTCCTGAAGCTTCGTCAGCGCCGCCCGGTACGGCCCGGCGACCTCTTCGGGGAGCGCGGACTCGAACACCGACAGGGCCTGCCCCAGCTTCATCGCTCCCCCCTTCAACTCACCGAGGACCTTGAACAGCTGGTCGGCCGTGCGCTGTTGAAGCTCGCGACCCACTATCTCGGCCGACTTGCCGCCGATTCGCTTGCCCAGGCCCCAGGTGGCTCGGCCGGCGAAGCCCAGCGGCAGTGCCGCCAGCTTGGCGGTACGGGTGACCGCCTTTCGGGGAAGATCAGACATGCGCCCCTCCAAATCCCAGACACCCGTGGCCGCCTACGACGGTCACCCGGCCATTGTGTCCTGTGGCTCCCCGGCCCCCGAGGCGCACTCCCCCTGAGTCTGCCCACCGGCGCCGCAGGTACAGTCGCGGTGCGGTGACATCCGTTCCTGCCGCCAGTCCAGCAGCGGCATCGAGACCTCCCACCGGACCCCCGTGGTGGCCGGCAGCTCACCGTCCAGAAACGACAGGGCGTGCGCCGCCGCCAGCCCCGCCACGGCGGTCGCCAGACCGATGTCGCAGGCCGGTACGGGCCCGCCGCGGCCGGAGCGCCACTGCGCCAGCATCCGCAGCCACCCGGGGTCCCGGTCCACCCGCGCCAGCGCCATACAGCCCGCGCAGGCACTCCCACCCGGCAGCACCAGCGGCCCGACCACCCCCGTCGCCTCGACGACTCCCGCATAGAGATGGGGAGTTCCCGATCGCAGCCACGGTTCCGCGGCGACGGGATCGGGCGCGTACGCGGCGGATCCGTCGCGGGGCGCCACGATCACCAGTGAGAGACCCGGCTCGCCGCCCGCCGCGTCCCCCGCCGCCTCGGCGGTCTCAGCCGCACGCGGAGGCCTGCCGGGCGCGGCCCGCCGGACCAGCTGCCGCGCCGCCACGTCGCGCCGGCCGCCCACCGACTCCGCGCTCAGCCCGCCCGGCGCGACGTCCCAGAGCTCCGTGGAACCGCCGTCCATCACCTCGACCCGCCCCACGCCGCCGGCGGCCAGCACAGAGGCGATCGTCGCGCCGACTCTTCCGGCGCCCCGCACCTGGACCCGCATCGCGCGCCGCGCCGCCAGATGTCTCGCTCCGCCGCCCGGTTCGCAATGGACCACCGAAAGCGACGCCAGATCGGGGCGGAGCCGGTCGAACATGTCGGCGCGGCCCCGCAGCGCGTCCGCCGCCGCGCCTCCCGCCGTCGCGTCGTCGATCAGGCCCGCCGCCGTCAGCTTCGCCACCAGGTCGTCCACCCGTCCGTCGGGCAGCCCCATCGCCCGTGCCTCCTCCCGCAGCAGCGGAAGGCCGCGTGTCCCGTCGAGCAGCCCGAGGAAACTGCCCGTCGCCGTATCCACCGGGCCCACCGTTACCGCGTGTGCGGACGTCATGCCGAATTGCACGGTCTGCCGGTCCCGCCAGGCGCGCCGCAGCGCGGGCTTCACCATCGGATGCATATCGCCGTCCCCCGTCGGTCTGTCCCAAGATCCGCTCTCGGAACCCAGAATGCACGGCGCGGCCAAAGAGTGCCGAAAGTTGTCCACAGGCGGTGTGGATTAGTCGTATCAGTCGTTCAAATGCTGCACACCAGGGAGCGGATGGCGTTCGAACCATCCGGAGGCGGGACTTCCGCCACTGGCAGCGGGTAACGTCGTGGCGTGCCCGTCGACCCTCTGCACAGTGCGACACATCAGCTGCCCCGCGGCCCGCGGTCGAGCGCTGTCGAGGTCCGCAGAAGCGCCCGCCGCAGCAGGACGGTCTCCGCGTACCGGGAGGGCGACCGCACGATTGTGCTCATCCCCGACCGGATGTCGGAGGCCGAGGAGCAGCGCTGGGTGACCGTGATGCTCGACAAGCTCGCCGCCCAGGAGAGCAAGCGCGTCTTCGGTGACGCCGAACTGGCCGAGCGTGCCCGCCGGCTGTCCGCCCAGTGCTTCGACGGCAGGGCGCGCCCCGCGTCCGTGCGCTGGGTGACGAACCAGAACACCCGCTGGGGATCGTGCACCCCGGCCGAGGGCAGCATCCGCCTTTCGCACCGCCTGCAGGGCATGCCGGAGTACGTCGTCGACTACGTACTCGTCCACGAGCTTGCCCATCTGCTCGTACCGGGTCATGGCCCGCGCTTCTGGCAGCTCCTGGAGGCGTACCCGCGCACCGAGCGTGCCCGCGGCTACCTCGAGGGAGTGGTCGCAGCCGAGCGGTTGCCGCACCTGCCGGGCGCGCGCACCGAGTGAGGCCCGGTGATCCTGTACCGAGTGTGTACCGGCCTGGCCGGATGCCGCCCTTCGCGGGTTAGCCTGACGCGACGCATTCACCTCGGGATGGGGGACGGTCGTTACGCATGGCCAGGGAATTTCAACGCGGCCACAAGGCCAAGATCAGTGATCTCACAGCGGGCACGGATCTGTACGTAGGTGTGCAGATCGCGGGGGCCGGACTGACCTTCGACATCAGCTGCTTCGGGCTCGACGCCAATGAGCAGCTCTCGGACGACCGGTATTTCATTTTCTTCAATCAGCCGAAATCGCCCGAGGAGTCGATTCAGCAGCTCGGCGCGCAGTCGGGTGACACCGAGTCGTTCCGCGTCACGCTGGACCGCATCCCGGCGAACATCCACCGGCTTTCCTTCACCGCGACGATCGACGGCGCGGGGCAGATGTCGCAGGTGGGGCCCGGTTACATCCGGATCGTCGCGGGTGGCGAAGAGGTCGTCAGGTACGCCTTCACCGGCTCCGAGTTCACCACCGAGCGCGCGGTGATGCTGGGGGACTTCTACCTCAAGGACGTGTGGCGGTTCGCCGCGGTCGGCCAGGGGTTCGACGGCGGGCTCGACGCCCTGCTGAAGAACTTCGGCGGTGAGGTGGCCGAGGAGCAGCCGGCCGCGCAACCGCAGGCAGCGGCACCCTCCTTCGCCCCGCCGCCCCAGGCGGCGCAGCCCGCACCGTCCTTCGGCGCACCCGCCGCCCCGCCGGCCCCGGCCCCGGCGCCCGCTCCTGCCCCGGCCCCCGCGCAGGGCTTCGCCCCGCCGCCGCAGCCGGCAGTGCAGCAGCCCGCCCCTCAGATGTACGCGGCGCCGACTGTCGCCGCGCCGATGGCTCCACCGCAGAGTGGCCCCGTACCGCCGACGCCTCCGTCGCCGTACGGACACCCGCCCCAGCAGCCGCAGTTCGGCCAGGTGCCGGGTCAGATGCCCGGCCAGGTCCCCGGCCAGGTCCCCGGCCAGGCCCAGCCGCCCAGCGGCTACGGCCAGCCCGCCCCGTACGGCCAGCCCCAGGGCATGCCGCCGGGCACGCCCCCGGGCGTCCCGCAAGGCGTCCCCCAGGGCGGAGCCGGGCTCAAGGCCGCCCTCCAGCCGTACCGCGAGGCGGCCACCGGACAGCGCTGGACCCCGCAGAACCAGCAGCTCATGCGCGTCGAGCTCGGCATGGGCGGTATGCCGATCCTCGCCCGCCAGGGCAGCATGGTGATGTACCAGGGCAAGGTCGACTTCAGCCACAAGGGCGCGGGCTTCACCGGCCGCATCGTGGGCAACGCGACCGGTCAGGAAATGCAGTTGATGCGCTGCTCCGGACGCGGCCAGGTCTTCCTCGCGGAGAACGGCGCGAACCTGCACCCCATTGAGCTCCAGGGCGACGGTATCTGCGTCTCCGCCGAGAACGTTCTCGCGTTCGACGAGTCGCTGCAGTACGAGGTCCGCCGCATCGAGGGGCACGGCATTCCGGGCGGCGCCCTGTTCACCATGCAGTTCCAGGGAACGGGCACCGTCGTCGTGAAGACGCACGGTATCCCCGTGGTCCTGCCGGTCACGCCGACCACGTTCGCCGACGCCAACGCCGTCGTCGCGTGGTCCTCGGCATCCCAGGTGATCCTCTCCAGCCAGGTGCGGCTGCGCCGCAACGCCTACCCCGGCCACAGCGGAGAGACCGTCAACCTGCAGTTCCGGGGAGCGCCCGGAAACTTCATCGTCGTCCAGCCCTACGAGGTCTGAGGGAGCCCGTCATGAATCAGCAACTCGCGGGCTACGCCCCGACCCCGATCGCGGCACGCATGGAGAACCACGGGCGCGCGATGCTCAAGGTCGCCATGGCCACCGGCCAGGACCTCTACGCGCGCACCGGCTCGATGGTGGCGTACGAGGGCTTCATCCAGTACGAGCCGAACCCGCCCGCTGTACGCCAGGTCGCGTCCCAGTGGGTCACCGGCGAGGGCGCGCCCGTCATGAAGTGCTCCGGTGACGGTTTGCTCTACCTCGCCGACTACGGCGCGGACGTCGTCGTCATCAACCTCAACAACGACTCGCTCTCGGTGAACGGCAGCAACGTGCTCGCCTTCGACGCGCACCTCCAGTGGGGCGTCGAGAAGGTCAAGGGCATGGCGAAGCTCGCCGGACAGGGCCTGTGGAACGTCGAGATCGCCGGCACCGGCTGGGTCGCCCTGACCTCGCGCGGCACACCGATCGTCGTCGAGTGCGGCCGCGGCGAGGACGAGACGTACGTCGACCCCGACGCCCTTGTCGCCTGGTCCCCGAACCTGAAGGTGAAGGGCAAGCGCAGCTTCAAGGCGTCCGCCCTCGTCGGGCGGGGCAGCGGAGAGGCGTACCAGATGGCCTTCTCCGGCGAGGGAATCGTCGTCGTACAGCCGAGCGAGGACAGCACCGACCGCCTGCGGATCCGGGGCTGAGGGGGAGCGAGAACACACCATGCAAAGCCCGCTTTTCAGTCACACCGAACAGCAGTCCCAGGACCGGTACACCGTGCAGAACCCGCAGCTCCTGCGGGTCTCGCTGTCCGGTCAGGACGACCTCCTCGCCCGCAAGGGCGCGATGGTCGCGTACCAGGGGCTGATCGATTTCGACGGCGAGTACCGGTCGAACAGCCAGCGGCGCGCCCGCGCCAACACCGGTGAGGGTCTCGACCTGATGCGCTGCTCCGGGCAGGGCACCGTCTACCTCGCCAACCTCGCGCAGTACGTCCATCTCGTGGACGTCGACCGCGAGGGCATGACGGTGGACAGCGCGTACGTCCTGGCGCTGGACTCCTCGCTGAACACCGAAGTCATCGCCGTGGACAGCCAGTACGGCATCTCCGGCACGGGCAAGTACCAGCTCAACATCTCCGGGCGGGGCAAGGTCGCGCTGATGACCTCCGGCCAGCCCCTGATGCTTGAGGTCACGCCCGAGAAGTACGTCAACGCCGACTCCGACGCGATCGTCGCGTGGTCCAGCTCCCTGCGCGTGCAGATGCAGGCCCAGACGCACTCGGCGAACGTGCGCCGCCGGCGCGGCAACACCGGTGAGGGCTGGGAACTCAGCTTCCTCGGGCAGGGCTTCGCGCTCGTACAGCCCAGCGAGGTGATGCCGCCGCAGGACGCGCAGCTGGGGCAGGGCATCGCCGCACAGTTCGGCATGGGACAGCAGGGCGCCCGCGGCCAGAACCAGAACAACGCCTGGAACTGACCGTCTTGAGAGCACAGGTAAGGGGCGGGCTCCTGGGAGCCCGCCCCTTACTCACCTGCGCGCGTACGTCTGTCTACAGCGCCGCGCGGGTACGCTCCATCAGCCGTACGACCGACTCGTCGGCCACGCCCGCCACTTCGTCGTACGCGAACCAGCGCAGGTCCAGCGACTCCTCGCTGATCGCCTCGACCGCACCGCCCGGCGCCAGCGCCGCGTACTGCACGTCCAGGTGCCAGTTGCAGGGCGCCGGGATCGGATGCCGGTCCAGCCGCACGGGCCCACCCGTCACCCGACCGCCGCCCCTCATCGAAGCGCTGCGCGCTGCCCCTGCTGATGGCAGCAGCGTGAGCCCCGCGATGCCGGACTCCTCCGTCGCCTCGCGCAGCGCGGCGTCGCTGAGCGTCGCGTCGCCCGGCTCGCAGTGGCCGCCCATCTGCAGCCACATGTTCAGCTTCCTGTGCAGCGTCAGCAGCACCCGTCCGCGCTCCGGATCGACGACCAGCGCACTCGCCGTGAGGTGCCCGGCCTCGCAGGCCTTCCACATCCCGTCCGGGTGCGCCGACAGGTGATCCAGATAGGTCTGGCGCAGTTCTTCCTGGTCTTCGTACCTCTTCAGTACGAGGACAGCGTCGTCGTGCAGGCTCACTTGTCGCTGTCGCCCTCTTCGTCGCTGCCCTTGTCGTCGTCCTTCTTCAGGTTCGGCTTGTCCGCGCTGCCGCCGGCAGCCTCGCCGAGCATCTTGTCGATCTCGGAGAAGTCCAGCTGCTCGCGGTGCACGAACCCGTCCGGGTCGTCCAGGTCCTCCGCCGTCGGCAGCATGTCCGGGTGCTCCCACAGCGCGTCGCGCCCGTCCAGACCGCGCGCGTCGGTGAGCGAGGCCCACAGCCGCGCCGCGTCCCGCAGCCGCCGCGGACGCAGCTCAAGACCGATGAGCGTCGCGAACGTCTGCTCGGCGGGACCACCGGAGGCCCGGCGCCTGCGCAGCGTCTCGCGCAGCGCGTCCGCCGACGTGAGCCGGGGCTTGGCAGCCTCGTGCACCACGGCGTCCACCCAGCCCTCGACGAGCGCGAGGGCCGTCTCCAGACGGGCCAGGGCCGCCTTCTGCGCGGGGGTGTCCTCCGGTTGGAACATGCCCTGCTGGAGCGCCTCCTGAAGCTGCTCCGGGTGCGACGGGTCGAGCTGGCCGACCACGTCCTCCAGCTTCGAGGTGTCCACCTGGATGCCGCGCGCGTACCCCTCGACCGCGCCGAACAGGTGCGAGCGCAGCCACGGCACATGAGCGAAGAGCCGCTGGTGAGCGGCCTCGCGCAGCGCCAGATACAGCCGCACCTCGTTCTTCTCGACGCCCAGGTCCTTGCCGAACGCCTCGATGTTCAGCGGCAGCAGCGCGGCCTTGCCCGCCGGGCCCAGCGGCAGCCCGACGTCGGTCGAGCCGACCACCTCGCCCGCCAGTACGCCCACGGCCTGCCCGATCTGCTGGCCGAACATCGCACCGCCCATGGACCGCATCATCCCGAGCAGCGGGCCCGCCATGGCCTGCATCTCCTCGGGCAGTACGTCGCCCATGGCCGCCCCGACGCGCTCGGCGACCGGGTCCACGAGCTGCTTCCACGCGGGCAAGGTCGCCTCGACCCACTCCGCGCGGCTCCACGCCACCGACGTGGCCGCGCCGGAGGGCATCGAGGTCACGCCGTCCAGCCACAGATCGGCGAGACGCACCGCCTCCTCGACCGCTGACCGCTCGCCGGGGCTCACGCTGGAGTCCTTGGCGCCGTCCGAGGTGCCCTGCGAGACCGTCTGGCGGGCGATGTCCTTGGCCATGTCCCAGTTCACGGGACCGCCCTCGTAGCTGAGCATCTGCCCGAGCTGCTGGAAGGCCGCGCCCAGGTCGTTCGGGTTCAGCGAACCGAACATCGCGGCGAACGGATTGTCTCCGCCCGCGCCGCCCGAGCCGCCCGGCAGACCGAACCCGCTGAACGGGTTCGCCGGACCCTGGCCACCCTGGCCACCGCCCTCGCTGCCCTTCTTCTTGCCATCGTCGCCGTCCTCCGGCTCCTCCGGCGGAAGGCCGAATCCGAATGGGGTGTCACTCACGGGTTTCCTCGGCTCGTAAGGCCGCCGGCTCCGGCCGACGGCAGCTGCCCGACATCACCACCCAGCGTAGACACCGGAGCCGGATAAGGGCTCGGTGCTCCGCCGGGACTCTGCCTGCGGCAGGATGGACGCCACCTGGTACGCACGCGCAAGGCGTGTACGTACTGAAGACAACCGCTGGAGACGCCCGGTGAGTTCCCCAGATCCGCAGGTTCGCGCATCGCAGAGCGCTGAAGTTCGCCAGAGGCGAAACGACTCGTCCCCGACAGCCCGCGGTCCCGTCGTCGCTGTCACGGGTGCCGCCTCGGGCATCGGCGCGCTGCTCACCCGGCGCCTTGCCGCTTCCGAGGAGATCAAACAGGTCGTCGCCATCGACGAGCGCCGGGGCGACGTCGCCGAGGCGCAGTGGCACATCCTGGACGTACGCGACCCGGCCATCGCGGAGAAGCTGCGGGGTGCCGACGTCGTCGTGCACCTCGCGCTCGACCTCGACCTGGAGTCGGACCCCGCTGCCCGTACGGCGTACAACGTGCGGGGCACCCAGACGGTGCTCACCGCGGCCGCGGCCGCCGGCGTCCACCGGGTCGTGCTGTGCACGTCGGCGATGGTCTACGGCGCTCTGCCCGACAACGACATCCCGCTGTCCGAGGACGCGGAACTGCGCGCCACCGCGGAGGCCGCCGGTGTCGGCGACCTCCTCGAAATCGAACGTCTCGGGCGCCGTGCGCCCCGCGCGCACCCCGGCCTCAACGTCACCGTGGTCCGCCCCGCCGTCCTGGTCGGCGGTACGGACACCGCGCTCACCCGGTACTTCGAGTCGCCCCGCCTCCTCGTCGTCGCCGGTTCCCGCCCCACCTGGCAGTTCTGCCACGTCGAGGACCTGGTCAGCGCGCTGGAGTACGCCGCCCTGGAGAAGGTCGACGGCGAGCTGGCGGTCGGCTGCGACGGCTGGCTGGAACAGCCGGAGGTCGAGGAGCTCAGCGGCATCCGCCGCATGGAGCTGCCGTCCGCGGTCGCCCTGGGCGCCGCGGCGAGGCTGCACCGGATCGGTCTCACGCCCTCCCCGGCCGGGGATCTCGCCTACACGATGCATCCGTGGGTGGTGAGCGTGAGCAGGCTCCACGACGCGGGCTGGCGGCCGCAGTGGACCAACGAGGAGGTACTCGCGGAGCTGCTGGAGGAGGTCGCCGGCCGGCACACCGTCGCGGGTCGCCGCCTCGGCCGCAAGGACGCCACCGCGGCAGGCGCCGCGGGCGCCACGGTCGCGCTGCTGGGCACGGCAGCGCTGGTACGCCGCGTACGCAAGGCGCGGGGCCGCATGTAGGACCCTCCATACGAAGGGCCCGTACAGCCGGTCGAAAGAGCTATTCCGCAATGTCACCGCGGTACGGCACGATGGGCAGCATGGCAGGCACGTATTCTCACCCGGGCGAGCAGGCGGCGCAGGACCCCATCCGGCTGCTGGCGATTCGCGACACCCCGCTCTCCGTCGACGAGGTGTTCAGAGCCGTGGGGGACAGCGCCGCGGGCGGAACGGCGCTGTTCGTCGGCACCGTGCGCAACCACGACGGGGGCGCAGACGTGGACAGGCTCGGCTATTCCTGTCACCCCTCGGCCGAGGACGAGCTACGCCGTGTGGCCGAAAAGGTCGCCGCGGATTTCCCGGTACGCGCACTGGCGGCCATCCACCGTGTGGGTGACCTCGAAGTCGGCGACCTCGCGGTCGTCGTGGCGGTGTCCTGCCCGCACCGGGGCGAGGCATTCGAGGCCTGCCGCAGGCTGATCGACGATCTGAAGCACCAAGTGCCGATCTGGAAGCACCAGACTTTTTCGGACGGTACGGAGGAGTGGGTCGGCGCGTGCTGAGGCGCGTGCCGTCGGATCTCCGCTGAAACGTGGGTGGCGCCCAAGCGCCCCGATTTGCGTAACCGGGCCCCTGCCGTGAGCGTTGGACGCACCGGTGGCTAATCTGCTGATCGGCCGAATGCGGTCGGTCCCTAGGGGTCGGGAGGTCGGAATGGCGGCACTCGCGTGGTTGCTGATTCCGCTTTTCGCTGCACTTGGTGCTGCGATATGGGGAAGCTGGGCAGCCAGAAATCGAACGGCCGGCGATGTCTCCGAACTCGCCGGCTACGCGCGGTTCCGTGAGGCGATGGAGAAATCCCACTCCGGTACCGACGCCGTCTGACCACGTGTGATGCGGCCCCGACCGTACGAGCGAGCCGTGAGGTCCCGGACGGACCGGCCCCAGCGGTGCACTGACGGACCCGTCCCGTACTGTCGTTCCATGCCACGCCGCACAGTGACGATGCTCGCCTCCACCCTCATGCTGATCGCGCTGCTGTGCGCAGGCGTATTCATCAATGTCCCGTACTCGGAGATGTCTCCCGGCCCGACGGTGAACACGCTCGGCGAGGCCAAGGGCGAGCCGGTACTGCGGATCTCCGGTCGCAAGACGTACCCCACGAGCGGGCATCTCAATATGACGACGGTCAGAGTCACCGGCGTGGACTACAAGATGAACCTCGTCGAGGCGGTCTACGGCTGGCTCGCGCACGACAGCGTGGTGGTCCCGCACGACACCCTGTACCCCGACGGCAAGACCGAGGAAGAGTCGACGCAGGAGAACGCCGAGGAATTCAGCCAGTCGCAGGAGAGCGCCAAGACCGCCGCTCTGCGGGAACTGGATATCCCGGTGCAGACCCGGGTCGTGGTTTCGACCGTTCTCAAGAACAAGCCCGCCGAGGGCAAGCTGCACGCGGGCGACGTCATCAAGGCCGTGGACGGTACGGCCGTCAAGGCGCCCGAGGACGTCGCCAAGCTCGTCGGCAAGCACAAGCCCACGCAGAAGGTCGTCTTCACGATCGTCCCGGCCAAGGAGGCGGCGGCGGCGGAGAAGGCGGGCAAGGAGCCGGTGGGCAGCGAGGACATCGCCATCACCACGGAGAAGGCCGGAGACGACGGCCGGGCGCTCGTCGGCATCCAGGCGGGACCCGACCACACCTTCCCGTTCACCATCGACATCAAGCTGGCGGACGTCGGTGGCCCCAGCGCGGGCCTGATGTTCTCGCTCGGCATCGTCGACAAGCTCACGCCCGGTTCCCTGACCGGCGGGAGGTTCGTGGCGGGCACCGGCACGATCGACGAGGACGGCAAGGTCGGCCCGATCGGCGGCATCGAGATGAAGACCGTCGGCGCGCGCAACGCGGGCGCCGAGTACTTCCTGACGCCCGCCGAGAACTGCGCGTCCGCCGTCGCGGACATCCCCGACGGTCTCACCCTGGTGAAGGTCAAGACGATCGACGACGCCAGGAAGTCGCTGGAGAAGATCCGCGAGGGGGGCACGGCCGGCCTGCCGCAGTGCACGACAGGCTGACGTCGGCAGCCGGCCACCGGCGACCGTGCCCCCCGGGGCCCGGTGCCTACGCCTCGAAGGTCGCGGCCAGGGCCTCGGCCAGCCCCGGAACGAGCATGGCGCCGGTGAGCACCTCGGTCGGGGAGTCCTTCTCCCGCAGCCGCAGCGCGGACTCGCGTACGCCGTTGCGCAGCACGGCTACCGTCATGCGGACCTCCTGGCGGTCGGGGTGCTTCGCGACCCACTTCGCCAGCTCGGCCTCGTTCATGCCCTCGGGTACGGACGCCTCGGCGGACGGCGGAAGCATCAGCCGCTCCACCGTCAGCGCGCAGCCGGCCACCGCGTCGGGCCAGGCGATTGTCGCGAGGAACTCGTCGAGCGCGGTGCCCGTCGGGATCTCCTCCTGTTCGACAGGGGTGAGCGTGGCCGCCGCCTCGCCCTCGGCGAGACCGAGCTGGGCGGCGAGGCCAGGCTCCTGGGCACGAAGCTGGGCGGTGTCGACGAGGGCGAACAGCCTCGCGGGCTGGTCCCAGCCGAGACCGGCGGTGTATTCGTCGATTTCGAGCACGGCGCGGGTGAGCGGGCTCGTGGCCATGGGGGGCCCGGAGGGGGAAACGTTGGACATGGTCGACATCCTGCCTCCTTCGGACCCCAAAGCGGGAACTGAGTAAAGCTTCAGTAAGTTGCATGAGTGGGCTCTACGATCGCGGAGCCTGCTCCTACGACAGCGAACTTTCGAGGTGCGCACCTTGGCTTTCCAGATGCCGGACCGCGGCGGAGGCCCGACAGGGCCACGGATCAGAGTCGGCCGCCCGTCCCGGCGTGTCCGTACCCTGCTCATGACATTGGGCGTTCTGGCCGTCCTGGCCATGGCTTTCGTCATGTTCGCCGGGTTCTGGACGGACTGGCTCTGGTACCGCTCGGTCAGATATTCGTCCGTTTTCACCACCACCCTGTGGACCAAGATCGGCCTCTTCGCCGTCTTCGGTCTGCTGATGGCCCTGGCCGTCGGCGTGAACATCTGGCTCGCGCACCGGCTCAGGCCGCCGCTGAGCGCGATGTCGCTGGAGCAGCAGAACCTGGACCGCTACCGGATGGGCATCGCCCCGTACAAGAAGTGGGTGCTCCTCGCGGTCACCACTCTGGTCGGGCTGATCGCCGGAGCCTCCGCTTCCGGGCAGTGGCGTACCTGGCTCATGTGGGTCAACGGCGTGCCCTTCGGCCAGAAGGACCCGCAGTTCCAGCTGGACGTGTCGTTCTTCGCGTTCGACCTGCCCTGGTACCGCTTCCTGCTCGGCTTCGGCTTCGCGGCCACCGTGCTCTCCCTGATCGCCGCCGCGCTGGTGCACTACCTGTACGGCGGCCTGCGGATCACCAGTCCGGGCGCGAGGGCCACCGCCGCGGCGACTGGACACCTGTCGGTGCTGCTCGGCCTCTTCGTGGCCCTGAAGGCCGTCGCGTACTGGCTCGACCGGTACGGCCTCGCGGTCAAGTCCAGTGACTTCAAGGCCACGGGCAACTGGGCCGGTCTGCGGTACGTCGACGCGAACGCCTACCTCCCGGCGAAGACGATCCTCTTCTGCATCGCCGTCATCTGCGCGCTGCTGTTCTTCGCGACGCTGTGGCGCCGCACCTGGCAGCTGCCCGTCATCGGCTTCGGCCTGATGGTGCTCTCGGCGATCCTCATCGGCGGGCTCTACCCGGCGATCGTGCAGAAGTTCCAGGTCCAGCCGAACGAGCAGGCCAAGGAAGCGCCGTACATCAAGAAGAACATCGACGCGACGCGCGAGGCGTACGACATCGACGACGCGAAGGTGGACGACTACCAAGGCGTCGGCGACAGCAAGGACAACTCCCAGCTGCGCAAGGACGCGGACTCGGCGGCCAGCTACCGGCTGATCGACCCGAACGTCGTTCCGCCGACCTTCGACCAGCTTCAGCAGGAGCGTAAGTACTACCAGTTCCCCACGACGCTGGACGTGGACAGGTACAAGGGCCAGGACACGGTCGTCGGTCTGCGCGAGCTCGACCTCCAGGGCATCCCCAAGCGGAACTGGATCAACGACCACTTCACGTACACCCACGGATACGGCGTGGTCGCGGCCAAGGGCACGGCGGTCAAGCCGGACACCGAGGGCGCCCCGGACTTCAGCGAGTCCGGCCTGCCGTCCCAGGGCATGCTCGGCGAGTACGAGCAGCGGATCTACTACGGCGAGAAGACCCAGCAGTACTCGATCGTGGGTGGCCCGCAGAAGGAGCTCGACTACGAGAAGAACGGCGAGGCGACCAAGACCACGAGCTATGAGGGCAAGAGCGGAGTCAATCTGTCGAACGCGCTGAACCGTGCCGCATACGCCGTGGCCTTCAGTGAGCCGCAGATCCTCTACTCGGGAGCCATCGGCGAGGGCTCGCGGATCCTGTACAACCGCACGCCCAAGGAGCGCGTCGAAGCGGTCGCGCCGTGGCTGTCCCTCGACGGCGACGCCTACCCGGCGGTCGTCAACGGGCGGGTCCAGTGGATCGTCGACGCGTACACCACCACCAACGGCTACCCCTACGCCTCGCGTACGACGCTGGGGGACACGACGGCCGACGCGCTGACGCAGACCGACAGCCAGCGTGCGGTGATCGCCCAGCAGAACCAGGTCAACTACATCCGCAACTCGGTGAAGGCCACCGTCGACGCGTACGACGGCACGGTCCAGCTGTACCAGTGGGACACCGAGGACCCGGTGCTGAAGACCTGGATGAAGGCGTTCCCGGACACGGTGAAGCCCAAGGGCGACATCGCCCCGGCGCTGATGGAGCACCTGCGCTACCCGCAGGACCTCTTCAAGGTGCAGCGCGAGCTGCTCACCCGCTACCACGTCGAGAGCCCGTCGCAGTTCTACAGCGGCAGTGACGCGTGGCAGGTGCCGGACGACCCGACGACGGGCGAGAAGAGCTCCGTACCGCCGTACTACCTGAGCCTGAAGATGCCGCAGGAGCAGGACCGGAAGTTCTCGCTGACGACGACCTTCACCCCCAACGGGCGCCCGAACCTGGGAGCGTTCATGGCGGTCGACGCCGACGCGTCGAGCAAGGACTACGGCACGATAAGGCTCCTGAGAGTCACGGGCGACGTACCGGGGCCGCAGCAGGTGCAGAACCGCCTCAACAGCAATGCGGAGGTTGCCGAGTTCGTCAGGAACATGAAGGGCGCCAACTCGGACATCGAGTACGGCAACCTGCTGACGATCCCGCTGAACGACGGCTTCCTGTACGTCGAGCCGGTGTACGCCCAGGGCAACAACGCCTATCCGCTCCTGAAGAAGGTCGCCGTCTCGTACGGCAGGGAGACCGTCTTCAAGAACACGCTCGGTGAGGCGCTGAACGCCGTCTTCGGCGAGGAGGGTGAAACGCCGCCACCGCCGGGCGATGGTGACGATGACACCACCAGGCCGCCGTCCGACGGCGACGTGTCGCTCCAGAAGGCCATCGAGGACGCCCAGAAGGCGTACGACGAGGGCGAGGAGGCGCTGAAGCAGCAGGACTGGACCGCGTACGGCGAGGCGCAGGAGAAGCTCCAGGACGCGCTGCAGCGGGCCGCCGACGCGGAGGCCAGGACCGAGACGCCGGCCACGCCCGGCGCCGAGGGCAAGAAGCCCGAGAAGGCCGGGCAGGACGAGAAGGGCGACCAGAAGGGCAGCTGAGCTGGGACATCCCCGCGCCGTGGTACTGTTTGAACACAACGGCGCGGGGTGGAGCAGCTCGGTAGCTCGCTGGGCTCATAACCCAGAGGTCGCAGGTTCAAATCCTGTCCCCGCTACTGAAGAAGAAGACGAGGGCCCGGATCTCGAAAGAGATCCGGGCCTTTGTTGTGTGCGCGGATGCTCGCGCTCCCGTGCGAAGCGTCGTCCTGGTGGGCGGAGTTGGGGATTAGGCGTTTGGAGTGTCTCTCTGTGGGCATGTCGACAAAACGCTGAAGTGACCTCACTGGCTGCGGTATACCAGGTGTACGCGGGTTGCGGGTGGTGCGACGATGGCTTTTATGGGGGACAGGGCAACTCTGTTGGAGACAGGGCGGTTTGTGCAGCGACACCAGGAGCACGCTGTTGACACCGTGGATACCGCCGAGGACGAGACCGAGGCGAGGCACCGCCGCGCCGCTGAGAACGGCGACACGGAGTCCATGAGCGTGCTCGGCTCGCTGCTGCTGCGCCGCGGCGACCTCGACGGCGCCGAGCCGCACCTGCGCGCCGCGACCGCCGACGGCGACCGCGCCGCCGCGAACAATCTTGGTGTTCTCCTCCACCAGCGCGGGTACGCCGACGAGGCGGCCGGCTGGTGGCGCATCGCCGCCGTGGCCGGCTCCGCGGCCGCCGCGCACGCGCTCGGCCGCCACTACCGGGAGCGCGGCGACGAGCCCGCCGCCGAGTACTGGCTGCGCCAGTCCGCCGAGCAGGGGCACGCGCTGGGGGCGTACGCCCTCGCCGACCTCCTGGAACACCGCAGCGACGTGGGCGCCGAGCGGTGGCTGCGCGCCGCCGCCGAGCAGGGACACCGGGAAGCGGCGTACCGCCTGGCCCGCACACTCGACCGCCGCGCAGCCGCGGAGGCGCGCACCGGCGTGGACGCGGGAACCGGTGGCGGCCCGGCCGGCGGCTCCGGCACCGGTGCCGTCAGGGGCCGTGGCCACCTCGACTTCGACACGGGTACCCGCCTCCCGGGCGCCGGTGCGGTGGCGGGTGCGGTGGCGGGTACCGGCACCGGCGCCGGTCTCGGCCCCTCGGGCACGCGCTACCCGGGATACGGGTGGACCGGCGACGGCTCCGGTACGGGCACTGGGCCGGTTGCCGGGGAGTCCGGCGGTACGGGCCCGTCCACCGGGACGCGCAGGGCCCCTGTGGACACCGAGCCGGTCGGTGCGGGTCCGGGGCCCGGCACCGGTACGCGTCACGCCGTGGGGAGCGGAAGCCGTCGTACCGGCGCCGGGCAGCACAGTACGGGGACCCGGCACTCTGCGACCGGTGCCGGGACGGTGCCTCCTGCCGTGGAGGCCGAGCAGTGGTACCGGCAGGCCGCCGCGCGCGGGCACCGGCGTGCCGCCCTGCACCTCGGCGCCATCCTGGAGGAGCGCGGGGAACTCAAGGAGGCCGGCCGCTGGTACCTCACCTCCGCCAAGGACGGCGAGGCCCGCGCCGCGTGCGCGCTGGGCTTCCTGCTGCGCGACGCCGGTGACGAGGAGAGCGCAGCCGTGTGGTGGCTGCGCGCCGCCCAGGACGGCGACGGCAACGCGGCCAACGCGCTGGGCGCCCTGCACGCCGCGCGCGGTGAGCAGCAGACCGCCGAGCGGTGGTACCGCGCCGCCCTCGACGCCGGTGACGTGAACGGCGCGTACAACCTCGGGCTGCTCTGCGCCGCCCAGGGGCGTACCGCCCAGGCCGACCAGTGGTACCGCCGCGCCGCCTACGCCGGCCACCGCGAGGCCGCCAACGCGCTCGCCATCCTGCTGCTCCAGGGCGGCGACGCGGCCGGCGCCGAGCCCTGGTTCTCCAAGGCCGCCGAGGCGGGCAGCGTCGACGCCGCCTTCAATCTCGGCATCCTCTACGCGGGTCGCGACGACGACCGTACGGCCTTCGTCTGGTACGAGCGCGCCGCCGCCGCCGGGCACACGGAGGCCGCACTCCAGGTCGGCATCGCCCTGTTGCGCGACGGCGAGGAGCAGGACGCCGAGCGGCATCTGCGCTGCGCCGCGGGCAGCGGCAGCGCCGAGGCGGCCTTCCGCCTCGCCACGCTGCTGGACCGCCGGCAAGCCCCCGCCGGCCCGCCCGGGCTCGGCGAGACGCTGAACGAGAAGACCGAGTGCGAGGAGTGGTACGAGCGGGCCGCCGAGCAGGGTCACCGCCGCGCGCAGGTGCGCGTCGGCATGCTCGCCGCGGGCCGGGGCGACCTGGAGGGCGCCGCGCGCTGGTACCGGGAGGCCGCCGAGGCGGGCAGCCGCAACGGCGCCTTCAACCTCGGTCTGCTGCTGGCCCGCGAGGGCAGCGAGCCGGAGGCCGCCCTGTGGTGGTCCCGCGCCGCGCACGCGGGCCACGGCCGCGCCGCGCTGCGC
>NZ_JAGGPC010000015.1:0-188130 GCF_018614005.1 Streptomyces sp. ISL-99 | reverse complement strand
TTGCATTCTTGTTTTCTTTTTTTTTTTTTTACGCAGAGAACAGCATACGCGATATGGTCCCGGGTCGTGTGGGCGCGGATATGTATAAGAGACACGCGCGGGCCGCCGCTGGCCGGCGCGGGCGCGGTTCTTCGCTTTGGGGCTGCTGGGTGTGGGGGCGTACGCCGCGCTGAAGCCGGAGCCGGGTCCGGGCACGACGGCCGGCGGGGGCGGCAGCAGCGCCCCGGTCACCGCGAGCGCGACCACGGCGACCGGGACCGCGGCGACGTCTCCGGCCCCTTCCACGCCGTCACCGTCGGCCACGCGGGCCACGAAGCCGGCGCCGGTCACGAAGTCCTCGCCCGCGCGACAGCCGCCCGTGGCCGACAGCTGGATCGCGCAGCTCCACTCCGAGCCGCTGTCCGCCGGCCGGGCCGCACTCGACCGCCGCCTGGCCGCCGTCCGTCAGCAGGTGCCGGACGCCCGGGTGCTGCGGAGCGACGACTTCGGGGCGTTCCGGCCCGGGTACTGGGTGATCTACGCCGCCGGGCCCTTCGCCGACGGCCGCGCGGCGCTGTCCTTCTGCGCCGCGCGCGGCCGTACGACGCCCAACCAGTGCGTCGGCCGCTGGGTGAGCGACAGCACGGCAGACAGGACCTACCTGTGCCGCCCGCCCGCGAGCGCCCCGACAGGCCGCTGCACGCGCCCCTAACCGGCCGACCGACCCACCGACCGACCGACCGACCGTCAGAGCGTCGCCAGGAACCCGGCCGCGACCTTCCACGTCTGCGCGGCCGCGTCGGCGTCGTAATCCGGCAGATCCGGGTCGGTGTAGAGGTGCCCCGCCCCCGGATAGCGATAAATCTCCACGTCCGCGCCGATCCGCCGCATCCGCAGGTACCAGGCGTTCAGCCAGTCGTCGGACTCGAAGGGATCCGGTTCCGCGACATGCAGCTGTACGGGCAGATCGTGCACCGCCGCGTCGTCCGCGATGTCCGACGTCCCGTGCAGAAGCAGCAGGCCACGGGCCTTCTCGTCACCGAGCGCCAGGTTCTGTGCGACGGACCCGCCGAAGGAGAATCCGGCGTACACCAGACCGTTCTCGGAGTGCGGGGCGGCGGCGAGAACGGCGCGGCGCAGGAGCTCGTCCCGGCCGATACCGTCCTTGATCGCCATTCCCTGCTCCACGGTCTCAGCGGTTTGCCCGTCGAAGAGGTCGGGCACGTGCACCTGGTGCCCGGCGGCACGCAGCCGCTCTGCTGCGGCGTGCACCGCCGGGCGCAGACCGTAGACGGAGTGGAAAAGCATGATGTCCATCCCGTCATCCTCCCATTGAGCGTCGGAGTCATGGAGAACGTACTGCGCCCGTTGATCGTCATCGGTGGCTCGGTCGTGCTCACGCTGGTCGCCGGCTGGGCCGCCGACCTTCTGTTGCGCCGCACCGATGCCCGCCACCACGAGACCCCGCTGTGGGGCCTGCTGCGCCGCTGCCGGGTGCCACTTCAGGTCCTGATCCTCGCCGCCGTCCTGAGGGGGGCGTACGAGACGACCCGCCTGCGGATCGTCCAGGACCACAAGGCGGGTATCGGCCAGGTGCTGTCCCTGGTGCTGATCGGAGCCGGTGCCTGGCTGGTGATACGGATCGCCTCCGCCGTCGTGGAGTCGTCGTACGCCCGCTACGCGTCCACGACCCGCGATCCGGCCCGGGTACGGCGCGTCCGTACCCAGGTCACGCTGATCATGCGGATCGTCACCGCGGTCGTGGCGGTGGTGGCGGCCGGCGCGATGCTGATGACCTTCCCCGGCATGAGGACGATCGGTACGTCGATGCTCGCCTCGGCCGGAATCATCGGCATCGTCGCCGGTGTCGCGGCCCAGTCGACCCTCGGCAACCTCTTCGCCGGCTTCCAGATAGCTTTCGGCGACATGGTCCGCATAGGGGACACGGTGGTCGTGGACGGCGAGTGGGGCGTGGTCGAGGAGGTCACGCTCACGTTCCTGGCCGTACGGACCTGGGACGAGCGCCGGATCACCATGCCGGTGTCGTACTTCACCAGCAAGCCGTTCGAGAACTGGTCGCGCGGCGGCGCCCAGATGACCGGCACGGTCTTCCTCCACCTCGACCACACCGCGCCGGTGGACCTGATGCGGGAGAAACTCCAGGAGATCCTGGGCACCTGCAAGGCCTGGGACGGCCGCGACTGGAGCCTGGCCGTCACCGACACGACGCCGAACACCATGGTGGTACGGGCGGTCGTCACGGCCAAGGACGCGGACGACGTGTGGACGGTCCGGTGCACCGTGCGCGAGCAGCTGATCGCCTGGCTGTCCGAGAAGCACCCCTACGCGCTCCCGCGCATAGCCACCGCCCCGGCGGACCGGCCCCCGAACGGCAAGCCGCTCGTGCCCGACGAGGAGCCGCGCACGGGACGGGGGTAGGCCGCTGCCACCGAAGGCGGGCCGCTACTTCAGGCTGCGCACGTCCAGGTGATGCAGCACCCGGTCCACCACCTCGGGGTCGGCGCCCGGTTCGCTCCGCGCGGAGAGGATCTCGTGGCGCGCGGCCGACATCATCTCGCGCTGGATCCGGTGCACCGACTTGACCCGCTCGACGCGCTGCGCGAACGCCTCGCGCCGCTCGTCGTCCACGATCTCGGGGCTGATCCTGGCCCCGATGTCGAGCGCGCCGCGGTGCAGCCGGTCCAGTACGTCGTCCGGCAGGTCCTCGACCTCCTGGATCTCCTTCAGCTTGCGCTTGGCGGCTTTCGCGGCGCGCACCGCCAGGTCGTGTTCGAGCTCGCGCTCCGCCCCCGTGTCCGCGCGTACGCCGAGCCTGCGCACCAGCCACGGCAGTGTGAGCCCCTGGACGAGGAGGGTGGCCATGATGACGGAGAACGCGATGAACACGATCTCGTCCCGCGCCGGGAACGGCGAGCCGTCCTCCGTCCTGAGCGGAATGGCGAGCGCCAGCGCGACCGACGCCACGCCCCGCATCCCCGACCACCACATGACGACCGTCTCGCGCCAGCTGACGGGGATGTCCTCGTCGTAGTCACGGAGCGTGTGCAGCCGCTTGGCCAGCCAGGTCGCGGGCAGCAGCCACACCAGCCGTACGCCGACGACGACCGCGACGATCGCGGCGCCCCAGCCGAGCATCTCGCCGAGGCGGTCGTCGGCCGTACCAAAGACGTGGTGCAGCTCAAGACCGATCAGGCCGAAGGCGATACCGGTGACCAGTGTGTCGACGATCTGCCAGAAGGTCTGTCCGGCGAGGCGGCCGAGTACGTCGTCGGCGTCGACGGCGTGCTCCGCGAGATACAGCGCGATGACCAGTACGGCGAGCACGCCGGAGCCCTTGAACTCCTCCGCCAGCACATAGGCGACGAAGGGCGCCAGCAGTGTCAGGCTGATCTGCAGGGTCGCGTCGCCGAGGTAGCTCATCAGCTTGTCGGTGGCCCAGCCGAGTCCGAACCCGACGACGACGGCGACGAGAGCGGAAAGGAAGAGGTCCCCCACCGCGGCGGGCCAGGAGAACGTTCCGCTCACCGCCGCCGCGATCGCCACGTGGTAGAGCACGATGGCCGTCACGTCGTTGAACAGCCCCTCGCCCTCCAGGATCGACACGAGCCGCCGCGGCAGCCCCAGCGACCCGGCCACGGCGGTCGCCGCGACCGGGTCGGGCGGGGCGACCAGCGCGCCCAGCGCGATGGCCGCGGCGATGGGCAGCCCCGGAACGACGGCGTTGGCCACCGCGGCCACCGCGGCCGTCGTCACGAAGACGAGCGCCACCGCGAGCAGCAGGATGGGCCGGATGTTCGCGGTGAACTGCCGCCAGGAGGTGCGCTGCACGGCGGCGTACAGCAGGGGCGGCAGAACCAGCGGCAGGATGTACTCGGGCGGGATCTCGACGTTCGGTACGAACGGCAGCAGCGCCAGGATGATCCCGGCGACCGTCATCAGTACCGGCGCCGGCAGCCCGAGGCGCTCCCCCAGAGGCACCGTGACGACGGCCCCCAGCAACAGCAGGAACAGCAGGGCCAATTGATCCACGGTGCACCATCCGGCGGGTTCGGAGTCTCGACGATCAAGACTCCAAGGGTGCCACTACTCCCGGATCCGCTGCCGGATCCAGATACCGGCCTCCTTCAGCACGCCCGTCCCTGCCCAGGTGTCGCCGTTGCAGGTGCCGGTCTTGAAGACGGCGCCGGAGCGGTTGTCGTCGGAGTAGTTCCAGTCGGTCCAGGAGATCTTCTTGCGCTTCATCAGGTCGAGGAAGCGCTGGGACTGGGCGAAGTCGTTGGCGCCCTCGCCGGCGTAGTTCTGCGTCCCGAACTCGGTGACGAAAACGGGGAGCCGGTCGGAGGCCCGGTTGAGGGCGTCCAGGTACTCGCCCCGGTGCGAGGCGGCGTAGAAGTGGAAGGTGTACATGATGTTGGAGGAGTTCACGGGGTTACGGACCACCTCCTGTTCGTCCGCGCCTTCCGAAACGCCGAACGACGACCACGCGCGCGTGCCGCGCAACTGGACGGCCTGCCCCTGCTCGTTGCAGAGCTGGCGGCCGCAGACCTTGAGCTGACCGTTGGCGGAGACTGGGGAGGCGGATTCGGTGGCGCTGACCGGTGACTGGAGTGCGACCAGGATTCCGAGCGCGGAGGCGAAAAGCAGGGGTTTGCGCATGGGTGGTGCTCCCTTCGGGCGGGGGTTCCGGTGCGGGAGTTCGCCTGAAAGTTAGGATTGTTTACAGTTGGCGTCAAGAGTGTTGGGAAACTTTCCTAACTATTAGCGGCGCAGCAAAATGGGGCCACAGCACTGAGCTGTGACCCCACAAGCCATTCTGAGCTGCGACTACAACGCGCGCCTCATCGCCCGGTGCGAAATCCCCGCGTCCGCGAATTCGGGCCCGTACACGACGTACCCGAGCCGCTCGTAGAAGCCGAGCGCGTGCGTCTGCGCGTGCAGGTCCACCGCGCGCAGACCGCGCTCCCTGGCGGCGTCCTCGATCGCCCGCACCAGCGCCGCCCCCACGCCGAGCCCGCGCGCCTCTCGGCTCACGGCCAGCCGGCCGAGCGCGCCGACCGTGGCGTCCCCGCCGGTCTTGCCGGCCGCCGCGGCGCCGCACAGCAGCCGTCCCGTACCCAGCGGCAGTCCCGCACCGGTCACGGCCAGGACGTGCACCGCCCCGGCGTCGTACCCGTCGTGCTCGATGTCGGCGGGCACCTCCTGCTCGACGACGAAGACCTGCTTGCGGACGGCGAAACAGCCCTCCAGGTCGGCAGGCCCTTCCGCGATCCGGACGTCGTACGAGACAGGCGCACGCATCGGCTCGGCAGTCACGGAACGGGCACTCACTCGCTCTCGGCGCGGATCACGTCCAGCGCCTTCTGCAGGTCCGCCGGGTACGAGCTCTGGAACTCGACCCACTGCCCGTCCGACGGGTGCTCGAAGCCGAGCCGCATGGCGTGCAGCCACTGCCGCGTCAGGCCGAGCCGCTTGCCCATCGTCGGGTCCGCGCCGTACGTCGTGTCACCGACGCAGGGGTGCCGGTGCGCGGACATGTGCACGCGGATCTGGTGCGTGCGTCCCGTCTCCAGCTTGATGTCGAGGAGCGACGCGGCCCTGAAGGCCTCGATCAGGTCGTAGTGCGTGACGGAGGGCTTGCCCTCGGCCGTCACGGCCCACTTGTAGTCGTGGTTGGGGTGGCGCCCGATCGGGGCGTCGATGGTGCCGCTCATCGGGTCCGGGTGGCCCTGGACCAGCGCGTGGTACTTCTTCACGACGACCCGGTCCCGGAACTGCGCCTTGAGCAGCGTGTACGCGCGCTCCGACTTGGCCACGACCATGAGGCCCGACGTACCGACGTCGAGGCGGTGCACGATGCCCTGCCGCTCGGAGGCGCCGGAGGTCGAGATGCGGTACCCGGCGGCGGCGAGGCCGCCGATCACGGTGGTGCCGGTCCAGCCGGGGCTGGGGTGGGCGGCGACGCCGACCGGCTTGTCTATGACGACGATGTCGTCGTCGTCATGCACGATCTCCATGCCCTCGACGGGCTCGGCGACGATCTGTACGGGCGCTGCGGCCTGCGGCATCTCCACCTCGAGCCAGGCCCCGCCGCGGACCCGCTCGGACTTCCCGACCACCGACCCGTCGACCTGAACCTTCCCGGCGGCGGCAAGCTCGGCCGCCTTCGTACGGGAGAACCCGAACATCCGGGAAATGGCGGCGTCGACGCGCTCGCCCTCAAGGCCATCGGGAACGGGCAGGGTGCGGAACTCGGGAATGGTACTCACCCGTCGAGTATGCCTTGTCAGTCCTTGTGAACGGTCCCGTCGGGGTCCAGCCCCCGGAACGACAGGATCACAATCAGAATGCCGCCGCACACGATCGCGGAGTCCGCGAGGTTGAAGACCGCGAAGTTCGCCGGAGCGATGAAGTCCACCACGGCGCCCTTGAAGACTCCGGGCGAGCGGAAGATCCGGTCGGTGAGGTTGCCGAGCGCGCCGCCGAGCAGCAGCCCGAGCGCGATGGCCCAGGGCAGGCTGTAGAGCTTGCGCGCGAGCCGGGCGATCACCACGATCACGCAGGCGGCGATGGCCGTGAAGATGACGGTGAAGGCCTCACCGATGCCGAACGCGGCGCCCGCGTTCCTGATCGCCTCGAACCTCAGCAGGTCACCGACGACCTCGATCGGCGCGTGGTGCTCCAGCTTGGCCACCACGAGCATCTTGCTGCTCAGATCGAGCAGGTAGGCCACGAGAGCCACGGTGAACAGCACAGCGATCCTCCGCTTGCCCCTGCCCGCCGACTGCTCGTCGGGGGCCGCCGCATCGGACGACTCCTCCGGCTCGGTTCCCCCGGCCCGGGGGGTATCCGGCGTACCGATGATGCGCTCCGCCTCTGCCACGTGAGTCCCTCAACCTAGGTTCCTGACTGAGGACGAGGGTACGGCACACACGTACGGACAGCCCCGGTGACCGCTGGTGATCCCGGTGGCGGTGTCAGTAACGGCGCTCCTGCTTCTGCTTGTCCTCCACACACAGCGTGGCACGCGGGAAGGCCTGCATGCGCGCTTTGCCGATCGGCTTTCCGCAGACCTCACAGAGCCCGTACGTCCCCGCGTCCAGCCGCTCCAGGGCCCGCTCGGTCTGTTCCAGGCGCTCGCGGGCGCTGGCCGCCAGGGCCAGCTCGTACTCCCGCGAGATGTTCTTGGTCCCGGTATCGGCCTGGTCATCGCCCGCGCCGTCCCCGGAGTCCCGCATCAGGCCGGTCACCGCCTCCTGCGACGCGGTGATCTCGGCCCTGAGCCCGGCGACGTCCTTCTCCAGCTCGGCCCGCGCCTCGGCGACCTCCTCCGGGGTCCACGGGTCCTCGCCCGGCCGGACCGCGAGCTCGTCGGGGGCCGCCGGGGCGACCGTACCGGTCGTGGGGACCGCCGTCGCCGTCACCGGGACGGCTTTCTTGGCGGCCGTGGTCCTGTTCGCGGTCTTCTTCGCAACCACCGTCTTGGCTCCTGTCTCTTCCGCGGCCTGGGCCGCCCCCATGGCCGCAGGAGCGGCCTTCTTCGCAGCCGCCTTCTTCTCGGCAGGTGCCTTCTTGGCCGTCTTGGCCGGCGCCGCCTTCTTCGCGGCGGTCTTCTTGTCGACAGTCTTCTTCGCAGTGGTCTTCTTCGCAGTGGTCTTCTTCGCGGCGGTCCTTTTGCCGGCGGTCTTTGTGGCGGCGGTCTTTTTGGCGGCGGTTTTCTTGGCAGCGGCCTTCTTCGCGACGGCGTCGTTCTCCGCCGCGCCGCTCCCGTCTGCGCTCTGTGCGGCGGTCTTCTTAGCCACCATGGCCGCAGCCCCTTCACATATTGTGATCTTGCTCGCGCATCGTGCTGGGACGATAAGTCGACCCCAGCCCCGCGGCAACGGGGCACGCCGCCGGTTCGGCCCCGCCGCACGCCGGACACGCTGAGCCTGCATCGGTTGTGCCCAGCTCTCCCCCCGGTAATCCGCTCCGCAGGGCCCGGGCGGAGTCCGCAGGACGGCGTATGGCCATTCGGGTTATCGGCGTACGCTCCGGCACCGCGCGAAAACCGGGCGGCCGCGCGGCCCCCCGGCCCGTACACTGGGCGCAGCGAAAGGCCTCGAAGGGGACGAGTAGCGTCGTACGCAGCCAAGAGCGATCCGGGGACGGTGTGAGCCCGGCGGCGAGCGCGGCGTGAAGCATCACCCCTGAGCCGCCGGAAGAAAGCTTTGAGCAGTGGGCTCCGCCCACGGGCGCAAGGCCAGTAGAACCGGCATCGCTGCCCCAATGAGGGGGTCACGGGCGCCGCCCGGGGCCAAGGAGGGTGGTACCGCGGGAGCCCAGCGCTCTCGTCCCTCCGACGGAAGTCACAGTCCGCCGGAGGAATCGATGTCGCTGTACCGCCAGGTGCCCGCCCAGGTCGACCTTCCCGCGCTCGAGCACGCCGTGCTCGATTTCTGGCGCGAGAACAAGGTCTTCTCGAAGAGTCTCGAACAGTCCGAGGGACGCCCGGAGTGGGTGTTCTACGAGGGCCCGCCCACCGCCAACGGCATGCCGGGCGCGCACCACATCGAGGCCCGCGTCTTCAAGGACGTCTTCCCGCGCTTCCGCACCATGCGCGGTTACCACGTCGCCCGCAAGGCCGGCTGGGACTGCCACGGCCTGCCGGTCGAGCTCGCCGTCGAGAAGGAACTGGGCTTCAACGGCAAGAAGGACATCGAGGCGTACGGCATCGCGGAGTTCAACGCGAAGTGCCGCGAGTCGGTGACCCGCCACACCGACGCCTTCGCCGAGCTCACGACCCGCATGGGCTACTGGGTCGACCTCGACGACGCGTACCGGACCATGGACCCGTCGTACGTCCAGTCCGTCTGGTGGTCCCTGAAGGAGATCTTCAACAAGGACCTGCTGGTCCAGGACCACCGCGTCGCCCCCTGGTGCCCCCGCTGCGGCACCGGCCTGTCCGACCACGAGCTGGCGCAGGGTTACGAGACGGTCGTAGACCCGTCAGTCTTCGTCCGCTTCCCCCTCACCTCGGGCCCGCTCGCGGGCGAGGCGGCGCTGCTGATCTGGACGACGACCCCCTGGACCCTGGTGTCCAACACGGCGGTGGCGGCCCACCCCGACGTCACGTACGTCGTGGCGACGAACGGCGAGGAGAACGTCGTCGTGGCCCAGCCCCTCCTGGAGAAGTCCCTCGGCGAGGGCTGGGAGGCGACGGGCCGGACCTTCACCGGCGCGGAGATGGAGCGCTGGACGTACGAGCGCCCCTTCGCCCTCGTGGAGTTCCCGGAGCCGGCCCACTTCGTGGTGAACGCCGACTACGTGACGACGGAGGACGGCACGGGTCTGGTCCACCAGGCCCCCGCCTTCGGTGAGGACGACCTCAGGACCTGCCGGGCGTACGGCCTGCCGGTCGTCAACCCGGTGCTCCCCGACGGCACCTTCGCCCCGGAGCTCGCTCTCGTCGGCGGCCAGTTCTTCAAGAAGGCCGACGAGGCCCTCACCGCGGACCTGGACGCGCGCGGTGTGCTCTTCCGCCACACCCCGTACGAGCACAGCTACCCGCACTGCTGGCGCTGCCACACCGCGCTCCTCTACTACGCACAGCCGTCCTGGTACATCAGGACCACCGCGGTCAAGGACGCGATGCTGCGCGAGAACGAGAAGACGAACTGGTTCCCGGAGTCGGTGAAGCAGGGCCGCTTCGGCGACTGGCTCAACAACAACATCGACTGGGCGCTGTCCCGCAACCGCTACTGGGGCACCCCGCTGCCCATCTGGCGCTGCGAGGACAACCACCTCACGTGCGTGGGTTCGCTGGCCGAGCTCTCGGACCTCACCGGCACCGACCAGTCGGCCCTGGACCCGCACCGCCCGTACATCGACGCGGTCACCTTCCCCTGCACCGGAGAGGGCTGCTCGCTGACCGCGACGCGCGTTCCCGAGGTGATCGACGCCTGGTACGACTCGGGCTCGATGCCGTTCGCGCAGTACGGCTACCCGTACGACAACAAGGAGCTCTTCGAGCAGCGCTACCCGGCGCAGTTCATCTCGGAGGCGATCGACCAGACCCGCGGCTGGTTCTACACGCTCATGGCGGTGGGCACGCTGGTCTTCGACAAGTCGTCGTACGAGAACGTCGTCTGCCTGGGCCACATCCTCGCCGAGGACGGCCGGAAGATGTCGAAGCACCTCGGCAACATCCTCCAGCCCATCCCGCTCATGGACCAGCACGGCGCCGACGCGGTCCGCTGGTTCATGGCGGCGGGCGGCTCGCCGTGGGCGGCGCGCCGGGTGGGCCACAGCACGATCCAGGAGGTAGTGAGGAAGACCCTCCTCACGTACTGGAACACGGTCGCCTTCCAGGCCCTGTACGCCCGTACGTCGAACTGGGCCCCCAGCGCCGCGGACCCGGCTCCGGCGGACCGCCCGGTCCTGGACCGCTGGCTCCTGTCCGAGCTCCACGCCCTGACGGACCAGGTCACCCAGTCCCTGGAGTCGTACGACACCCAGCGGGCGGGCAAGCTCCTCTCCGCCTTCGTCGACGACCTCTCGAACTGGTACGTACGCCGCTCCCGCCGCCGCTTCTGGCAGGGCGACAAGGCGGCGCTGCGGACCCTGCACGACGTGGTGGAGACGGTCACCCGCCTGATGGCCCCGCTCACCCCGTTCATCACCGAGCGGGTCTGGCAGGACATGATCGTCCCAGTCACCCCCGGCGCCCCGGAGTCGGTCCACCTCTCCACCTGGCCCGAGCCCGACCTGAGCGCCATCGACCCCACCCTCTCCCAGCAGATGGCGCTGGTACGCCGCCTGGTCGAGCTGGGCCGCGCGACGCGCGCGGAGTCGGGCGTCAAGACCCGCCAGCCCCTGTCGCGCGCTCTGGTGGCGGCCTCGGGCTTCGAGTCCCTGACTCCGGAACTCCAGGCCCAGATCACCGAGGAGCTGAACGTCTCCTCGCTCGCCTCCCTCTCGGAGGTGGGCGGCTCCCTGGTCGACACAACCGCCAAGGCGAACTTCCGCGCGCTGGGCAAGCGCTTCGGCAAGGGCGTCCAGGCCGTGGCCAAGGCGGTGGCGGAGGCGGACGCGGCGGCGCTCTCCCTGGCTCTGCGCGAGGGAACGGCGACGGTCGCGGTCGACGGCCAGACGGTCTCCCTCTCCCCCGACGAGGTGATCATCACCGAGACACCGCGCGAGGGCTGGTCGGTGGCCTCCGACTCGGGCGCGACGGTCGCGCTGGACCTGGAGATCACCCCGGAGCTGCGGCGGGCGGGCCTGGCCCGTGACGCGATCCGCCTGATCCAGGAGGCCCGCAAGAACAGCGGCCTGGACGTCGCCGACCGCATCGCGGTCCGCTGGTCGGCGGACTCCCCCGAGACGGCGGAGGCGCTCACCGAGCACGCGGCCCTGATCGCGGACGAGGTGCTGGCCCTGGACTTCGCCGCGGCGGAAGCGGACGCCACGTACGGCGCCCCCTTCACGGACGAGTCCCTGTCCCTGACCTTCCGCCTCCGCAAGACCGAGGCGTAACCCTCAAGGGAAGGGCCCGGCCGACACGGCCGGGCCCTTCGGCTTTTCCCCACCCCGCCCCTTCCCGAACTGGGGGCTTGCCCCCAGTTCGGGAAGGGGCGGGGTGGGGAAGAAGCCCGCCGCAGGCGCCGCCCGTGTGCGTGCGTACGCAAAAGGGCCGGGCCCCGGGGAAAGATCCCCGGGGCCCGGCCCTCAGCCTGCCGACGGCTACGCGCTCAGCGCGCGCACGGCGCCGTCAGTTGTCGTCCTCGTCGATCAGGAACCCGCGCATCGGCGAGGGCGCCTGCTGCATCGGCTGCGGCGCTTGCGGCCGAACCGGAGCCATCGGCTGAGTCATGGCCGGCGACATCTGCTGCTGGCCGCCGTACGACGGACCGTTCGAGGACGGACCACCGTGGCCGCCCATCGACGGGTTGCCACCCATGGAGTGACCCATCGCACCTGCACCGGCCGACGCCATCGACCCGCTCATCTGCGGAGCCGGCGGCAGCGACGCGGTCGCCGGGGTCCGCGGCGGAGCGAGCGAGTCGTCCGCCTGGGTCTCCAGCTGACGCAGCTGGCTCTCCAGGTAGGACTTCAGCCGGGTCCGGTACTCGCGCTCGAAGCCGCGCAGGTCCTCGACCTTGCGCTCCAGCGTCGCGCGGGCCGACTCCAGCGAGCCCATCGCCACACGGTGCTTCTCCTGTGCGTCCCGCTCCAGCGCGTCCGCCTTCGCACGGGCGTCCCGCTCCAGACCCTCGGCGCGGCTGCGTGCCTCACCGACGATCTTGTTGGCCTCGGAACGTGCCTCGGCGATCGCCTGGTCGGCGGTCTGCTGCGCCAGCGAGAGCACACGCGCGGCGCTGTCGCCGCCGGGGCCCTGGCCGGGCTGCGGGAGCTGCGGACCGTGGCCGCCCATGGGGCCGCCCATCGGGCCGCCCATGGGACCCTGGCCCATCTGGCCCTGACCCATTTGGCCCTGACCCATTTGGCCCTGCATCTGGCCCTGGCCCATCTGGCCCTGCATCTGGCCCTGACCCATGGGACCCTGCCCCATCGGACCGGGACCGTGCTGGCCCTGCGGACCCTGGCCGTGCTGGCCCTGACCGAGCTGACCCTGGCCGTGCTGGCCCTGCTGGCCGTGACCACTGGGACCGGCGGGCAGCTGCGGGGCGCCACCGGGCAGCTGGGGCGGACCCATCTGCGGCGGCTGCTGCTGGACCGGCGGACCGGATATGGCGGCGGGCACAGGCGCGCCGGGACGATCCTGCTGCTCCGGCGGCTTGCGCATACCCTGCTGCTGCTGGTTCTGCGCGGCGGCACGCGTCGCGGCGGCCAGCTTCGCGCGCAGATCCTCGTTCTCGCGCAGCAGGCGCGTCAGTTCAGCTTCGACCTCGTCGAGGAAGGCATCGACCTCGTCCTCGTCATAGCCTTCTCGGAGGCGGACGGTTGTGAACTGCTTGTTCCGCACGTCCTCGGGGGTCAACGGCATCTCTTCTTCACCTCTACGTAGTCGTCGGCAGTCGGCAAGACCGTATCGCTCACAGCCTGACCACAATGCTGATCAGGATGTAAACGATGATCATCAGAACGAAGAAGGACAGGTCGAGTGCCACGCCCCCGAGACGCAGCGGCGGAATGAACCGCCGCAGAAGCTTGAGCGGTGGATCGGTGACAGTGTAGGTGGCCTCCAGAACGACCACCATCGCCTTGCCGGGTTCCCATGAGCGCGCGAACTGGAAGACGTAATCCATGACCAGCCGGAAGATCAGGACGATCAGGAAGCACATCAGCGCGATGTAGATCACCTGTAGTGCGACGCTCATCTCGCGCTTCCCTCTCCCCGTGCTCTCGTGGCTCCGGCCTCCCGGCCGGGTTTCGTTCCGTGTGTCGTGTCTCAGCTCTGGTTGAAGAAACCGCCCTCTGCAATACGGGCCTTGTCCTCCGCCGTGACATCGACGTTAGCAGGCGACAACAGGAACACCTTCTGCGTCACGCGTTCAATGCTGCCATGCAGGCCGAAGACGAGTCCCGCCGCAAAGTCGACAAGTCGCTTCGCGTCCGTGTCATCCATCTCGGTCAAATTCATGATCACCGGAGTGCCCTCACGGAAGTGTTCCCCGATGGTACGGGCCTCGTTGTAGGTCCGCGGGTGCAGCGTGGTGATGCGGTAGGGCTCCCGCTCGGACACAACCTTGGGCATGATCACCGGCGCGTTCTTCTCCAGGTTCGGACGTTCAGGTGTGATGGATGCCACGGGGGCGATACGTGCCGGTCGTCCGCTTTCTGCCGGAAGCGGAACGGAGTGGGGCACCGGCTCGCGCTGCGCGGGCGGCTGCACCACGCGGACGGGCTCTTCGTGCCGCTCCTGGTGCGGGGGCTGGTGCCGGCGGTGCTCCCGCTCGGGCTCCGGCTCGGGCTCGAAATCGTCATCGGGATCGAAACCCCGGCCGTCGTACCCATCGTCCTCCACGAGGCCGAGGTAGACCGCCATCTTGCGCATCGCGCCGGCCATTCTCTGAGTCCTCCGCTCTGTGGTGGATCGCCCTTGTTGCCAATGTTGCAGCGTCACCAAGTGCCCGCGATCCACTCGGCCCGCCCACCTATCAGTGGGAATGACCATATTTTCTGCTGTGGTCCGACTTGCTTCGCGACGTTACCCGAGCCGGGGTCGGACTCCGAGCACCGCAGTACCGACGCGTACATGTGTCGCTCCGGCGGCCACGGCCTGCTCAAGGTCCGCACTCATCCCTGCCGAGACCATGTTCGCAGCAGGATGAGCCGCGCGCAGGCTGGATGAGAATTCCATCAGCCGCTCGAACGCCGCCTGTTCACGCCCCGCGTACGGTCCGGCGAGCGGCGCGACGGTCATCAGCCCGCCGAGCCTGAGGCCCGGCGCTTCGGCCACCTTCGCGGCCAACTCCTCGATGCCGTCGGGCGCGACGCCGCCGCGCTCCCCCCGCTCGCCCGACTCCGCGTCGAGGGCGACCTGGATGAGGCAGTCGAGCTCGCGGCCGGCCCGTACCGCCGCCGTCGACAGCGCCGTGACGAGCTTGGCACGGTCCACGGACTGCACCACATCGGCGTAACTCGCCACAGAACGGACCTTGTTGGTCTGGAGCTGTCCGACGAAGTGCCAGCTGACGGGCAGGTCCGCCGACTCGGCCGCCTTGGGGGCGGCTTCCTGGTCCTTGTTCTCCGCGACGTGGCGTACGCCGAGTTCGGCGAGCAGACGCACATCGCTCGCGGGGTACGTCTTGGTGACCACGATCAGGGTCACCTCGTCACGCGCCCGCCCCGCCGCCGCGCACGCGGCGGCGATACGTTCCTCCACCCGCGCCAGATTCGCGGCGAGTTGATCCTTACGGTCCGTCATGTCCTACCTGCCCCCGTAGCCTCGACGGCACGGGAGGTGCCCCCTAGCCAGACATATCCGGCGAGCCGCCCCGTGGTGCGGTCGCGGCGGTACGAGAAGTGGTCGCCCGACTCCAGCGTGCATACCGGCGACTGCCACCGGTCGCGCACCCCGAGCGCTTCGAGCTGGGCGTGCACTCCGGCGCTCACATCGACGGCCGGTGTGCCCCAACTCGTCTCCGACCACGCCGCGGGCACCACCTGCGCGACCTCGTCCCGCATCTGCGCCGGGACTTCGTAGCAGCGCCCGCAGACGGCGGGCCCCGTACGCGCGGTGATACGGGAAGGATCGGCGCCCAGTGTGATCATCGCCTCGACGGCGGCGGGAACGACCCCCGCGACCATGCCGGGGCGTCCGGCGTGCGCGGCGGCCACGACACCGGCGACGGGGTCGGCGAGCAGAACGGGTGTGCAGTCCGCGGTGAGTACGGCGAGGGCGAGCCCGCGCCGGGTGGTCACGACCGCGTCCACGGAAAGAACTTCGGCGTCGCCCCACGGTCCTTCGACCACGGCCACGTCCCGCCCGTGCACCTGGTTCATCCAGACGACCAGGTCCGGGTCGAGGCCGAGTGACCTGGCGGCCAGTTCCCGGTTCCCGCGCACGGCGGCGGGGTCGTCGCCGACCGCGCCGCCGAGGTTGAGCTCTTCGTACGGAACGGCGCTCACCCCGCCCCACCTGTCGGTGAAGGCGAAGTGCGCGCCGTCCACGTGTATCGCGTCGTGCTGCACTGTCACTTCAAGAAGTCCGGGACATCCAGCTCTTCGGCCTGGCTGTCGTACGGGCGGGCCGGCGGTACGTGCGGCGGCGAGACCGGCGTGTTCGGCAGCTCGGCCACCGGCGCGGCCTCGGCCTGGACCGGGGCGGGCTCCTCGCGCTCGCGCGGCGGAACCGTACCGATGCCGCCGACGGGCCGCGAGGTGTCCGCGGGCCGGGACGGCGCGGGCTCCTCGCGCTTGGCGGCCGCCCCCGAGCTGGCGCCGAGCACGTTCTCGCGGCGGGCCGGCGGCTGTCCGCCGTCGAAGCCCGCGGCGATGACGGTGACCCGTACCTCGTCGCCCAGCGCGTCGTCGATGACCGCACCGAAGATGATGTTGGCCTCGGGGTGGGCGGCCTCGCTCACGAGCTGCGCCGCTTCGTTGATCTCGAACAGACCGAGGTCCGAGCCACCCGAGATGGAGAGCAGCACGCCACGGGCGCCGTCGATGGACGCCTCCAGGAGCGGCGAGGAGATCGCCATCTCGGCGGCGGCCACCGCGCGGTCGTCGCCGCGCGCCGAGCCGATGCCCATGAGCGCCGAACCGGCCTCGGACATGACCGACTTGACGTCGGCGAAGTCGAGGTTGATGAGGCCGGGGGTGGTGATGAGGTCGGTGATGCCCTGGACGCCGCTCAGCAGTACCTGGTCCGCCGACTTGAAGGCGTCCAGCACGCTGACCTGGCGGTCCGAGATGGACAGCAGCCGGTCGTTGGGGATGACGATGAGCGTGTCGACTTCTTCGCGGAGTTCGGCGATGCCGTCCTCCGCCTGGTTCGCGCGGCGCCGGCCCTCGAAGGTGAACGGGCGGGTGACCACGCCGATCGTGAGGGCGCCGAGCGAGCGCGCGATGTTGGCGACGACGGGTGCGCCACCGGTTCCGGTGCCACCGCCTTCGCCGGCGGTGACGAAGACCATGTCGGCCCCCTTGAGGACCTCCTCGATCTCCTCACGGTGGTCCTCTGCCGCCTTGCGGCCGACTGCCGGGTTGGCCCCGGCGCCGAGGCCGCGGGTCAGTTCACGTCCGACGTCGAGCTTGACGTCGGCGTCGCTCATCAACAGGGCTTGCGCGTCGGTGTTGATCGCGATGAACTCGACGCCCTTGAGACCGACCTCGATCATTCGGTTGATGGCATTGACACCACCGCCGCCGACACCGATGACCTTGATGACTGCGAGGTAGTTCTGCGGTGCTGCCACGTCGAAGGCCTCTCGCCTCGAGTTACGTGCCGCCGCGGGGTTGCAGCGCCGCGACGACTGATGCCGATTGGGACGGTCCGAACGCCGACCCGAACCCTAACGGTAAAGTTTAGGGTTACCAGTGTGTCTGTTCCTTGGACTCTCCGAACAGGACACTAAGTCGACAAGTGGCGCACGTTCAACGAACACGCCGAACCTCCCGTTTTTCTTTTCACCCTATGTGATCACCCATATCCCTGGCCAACCAGGGTGCTGGCCAGCACGTATGACCGTCAACTCCCTGACGCGGCGGGGGCGGTGGGCGCACTCACATTGAAGTGTCCGGCCGCCGGAGCTGCTTTCATGAGCGCCTTCAGCGCTCGCGCCTTCGCCTCGCCCTGCTCCGCGCTCCCCCAGGCGACAGTACGGTCCCCTTCAAGCCCCAGGGTGATGGAGTCGTACGAGCCGACCTGGACGGTCCGCACGTGGGGGGCGACGGACTCGGGCAGGTGGCCCGTGACCCGTACCGCCTCACGCAGCAGCCGGTCCGCGCCGAAGCGGCGCAGGCTCGGGGTGTCGCCGGACGCCAGTTCCAGCAGCGGCACGCCCTCGGGCGCCTCGGCGACCGTGGCGAACCGCACACTCTCGTCGTCCACTTCGATGAAGTTTGCGCCCTTTTTCATGAGCAGTACCGGCTTTCGCTCGGTCACTTTCAGACCAATGTCGTGCGGCCATGAGCGAACAACTTCCACCGCGTCAATTCGGGGCAATTTCCGGCGCAGCCGGTCCTCAATGGCATCCGTGTCGACTGAAATCAGTGGCGCCCCGACCGGGACGGCCGCGGCGTTCAGTACCTCATCGGACGTCAGAACCCGCGTACCGGAAGTCTTCACCCGCTCCACGCGCAGCCAGGAAGAGCCGTAGAGCACCCAGATTCCGCCCGCCGTGAGCAGCACCGCCAGGACGAGCGCCAGGATCATGGCGCCGCGCCCCGGCAGCCGCAGCCGGCGGCCGGCACCGTCTCGACCGGGACGGCCGTGCGGCGGGCGGGCCGCCGACGACCCCTGCGCCTGTCGTTCACCGCGCTGGGCGGTCGTCGGTCCGGCCACTCCCTGTCGCCTCCTGGCACCTGCGTCGGTGGGCCGTTCAGCCGGCCCTGCGTGCGGCGATCGCCTCGTACACCATGCCGACGAGCAGGTCGTCGGCGTCCCGGCGGCCGAATTCGGCGGCGGCGCGGGACATCTCGAACAGCCGGTGCGGGTCCGCGAGGACCGGGAGCACCTGGCTCTGCACCCACTCGGGTGTCAGCTGCGCGTCGTCGACCAGCAGGCCGCCTCCGGCGTTGACCACCGGCTGGGCGTTGAGCCGCTGCTCGCCGTTGCCGATGGGCAGCGGTACGTAGGCGGCCGGGAGCCCGACGGCGGAGAGCTCGGCGACGGTCATCGCGCCCGCGCGGCAGAGCATCATGTCGGCCGCGGCGTACGCGAGGTCCATCCGGTCCACGTACGGTACCGGGATGTACGGCGGCATACCGGGCATGTTGTCCACGCGCGGCAGTTCGTTCTTGGGGCCGACCGCGTGCAGGATCTGGATGCCGGCGCGCTGGAGCGCCGGCGCGACCTGCTGGATGACCTCGTTGAGGCGCCGCGCGCCCTGCGAGCCACCGGAGACCAGCAGCGTCGGCAGGTTCGGGTCGAGACCGAAGGCGGCACGCGCCTCCGGGCGGACCCGGGCCCGGTCGAGGGTGGCGATGGTGCGGCGCAGCGGGATGCCGATGTAGCGGGCGCCGCGCAGCTTGCTGTCGGGCGTGGAGACGGCCACGGCGTACGCGTACCGCGAGCCGATCTTGTTGGCCAGGCCCGGCCTGGCGTTGGCCTCGTGGACGATGATCGGTACGCCGAGGCGCTTGGCCGCGAGGTAGCCGGGCAGGGCGACGTAACCGCCGAAGCCGACGACGCAGTCCGCCTTCGTACGCTCCAGGATCTGCTCGGCGGCCTTGATGGTGCCGCGCAGCCGCCCGGGGACGGTGATCAGTTCCGGGGTGGGTTTACGGGGCAGCGGGACCGCGGGGATGAGCCCGAGTTCGTAGCCGCGCTCGGGTACGAGCCTGGTCTCAAGTCCGCGCTCCGTGCCGAGGGCTGTGATGCCCACGGAAGGGTCCTGCCTCCGCAGTGCGTCCGCGAGGGCAAGCGCGGGCTCGATGTGGCCGGCGGTCCCCCCACCGGCGAGTACGACATGCACCGAAATTCACCGCTCTCCGGACGGACGCTTCTTGACGCGCCGTCTCATCGTCTTCCATCTCACCCCGGCCCCTTTGCCAAGGACGCTCCTTCGCATGGCGAGGGCGGCCTTCGCAGCGGGATCCTCTCGCGCGAAGGCGATCAGCAACCCTACGGCGAACATGGTCGGCAGCAGCGAGGAGCCCCCGTACGAGAACAGCGGGAGTGGGACACCGGCGATCGGCAGCAGGCCGAGCACCGCACCGATGTTGACCACGGCCTGGGCCGTGATCCAGGTGGTCACACCTCCCGCGGCATACCTCACGAAGGGGTCCTCCGTGCGTCCGGCCACGCGGATACCCGCATAGCCTAGAGCCGCGAAGAGGGCGAGTACCGACAGTGTCCCCGCCAGACCCAGTTCCTCACCGGTGATGGCGAAGATGAAGTCCGTGTGAGGCTCAGGGAGTTGCCCCCATTTCTCCACACTTGCCCCCAGTCCGGAACCGAACCATCCGCCTGAGGCGAGAGCATAGATTCCGTGCACCGCCTGCCAGCATTCACCCTTGGGGCCGAGGTCGGTCGCGCCGGTGCAGGCGAGCCGCGACATCCGGTTGGCGTTGTTGCTGATCAGCACGAACCCGACCAACGCGGCGAAGCCGAGTACACCGGCGAAGAGCCGGGTGGGCGCTCCCGCGAGCCACAGCAGGCCGAAGAGGATCGCCGTGAGAAGGATCGCCGTACCCATGTCGCCGCCGAGCATGATCAGGCCGAGCAGCAGGAAAGCGACGGGCACGAGCGGCACCAGCATGTGCTTCCACTGGGTCAGCAGCCGCCTCTCCTGCTTGCGGGCGAGCAGATCGGCCCCCCACAGCACGAGGGCCAGCTTGCCGAACTCGCTGGGCTGGAGCATGAACGGGCCGCCGAGCGAGATCCAGTTCTGGTTGCCGCCGATGGCCACCCCTATCCCGGGGATCTGGACGAGCACCATCAGGAAGACGGTCACGGCCAGCAGCGGGTAGGACAGCGCGCGGTGCAGCTTGGCGGGCATCCGGGAGGCGGCGAACAGCAGGGCCGTTCCGATGACCGCCGCGACGAACTGCTTGCGGAAGAAGTACGAGGCGGGCAGCGACAGCTCCAGCGCCTTGATCATCGAGGCGGAGTAGACCATCACGAGGCCGAGCACGGTGATCAGCAGGGCGCTGCCCAGGATGAGGTAGTACGCCGTGAGAGGCCGGTCCCAGGTGCGGCGCGCCCGCTCGTACAGCCGGCGCGGACCGTCGCCGGGCGGTCTCGGCAGGAGCGTGCCGCGGCGGCGTACCACGGGGGCCGGACGGCGGGCGGTCCGTGTCCCGGCCGTCCCCGTGCGCCCGCGCAGCGCGGTGCGGCCGCGCGGGGCGATGTCGTCGGCCAACATCTCGGTGTCCCCTCCACTCATGAGCTGCGCCGACCGGTCCGGCGCGGGGACCGGTCGCTAATCGCGCTCCGGAGCCAACTCCCGTACGGCGTCGGCGAATGCCTCGCCACGCTTGTTGTAGTTGGTGAACATGTCCATGGAGGCGCAGGCCGGGGCCATCAGGACCGTGTCCCCGGGCCGCGCGAGCCGCGCCGCTTCCCGGACCGCCGCCGACATCGCCCCAGTGTCGGTCCGGTCGAGGTCGACCACCGGTACTTCGGGCGCGTGTCGCGCGAGGGCTTCGCGGATCAGCGCGCGGTCGGCGCCGATGAGGACGGCGCCGCGCAGTCGCTTTGCCGACTTCTCGACGAGCTCGTCGAAGGTGGCGCCCTTGGCGAGGCCGCCCGCGATCCACACGATGGGGTCGTACGCCGCCAGGGAGGCCTCGGCGGCGTGGGTGTTGGTCGCCTTGGAGTCGTCGACGTACGCGACTCCGTCGACGTCCGCCACGTGCTCGATGCGGTGGGCGTCGGGGCGGAAGGCCCGCAGGCCGTCGCGCACGGCGGCCGGCTCGACGCCGTAGGCGCGGGCGAGGGCCGCTGCCGCGAGGGCGTTGGCGATGTTGTGGGGGGCGGGCGGATTGACGTCGGAGACGTTCGCCAACTCCTGCGCGTTCTTCTGCCGGTTCTCGACGAAGGCGCGGTCGACCAGGATGCCGTCGACGACACCGAGTTGGGAGGGCGCGGGCGGGCCGAGGGTGAAGCCGATCGCACGGCAGCCCTCCTCGACGTCGGCCTCGCGGACCAGGGCCTCGGTCGCGGGGTCCTGGACGTTGTAGACGCAGGCGACCTGGTTGCCCTCGTAGATCCGGCCCTTGTCGGCGGCGTACGCCTCCATGGAGCCGTGCCAGTCGAGGTGGTCGGGGGCGAGGTTCAGCACGACGGCGGAGTGGGCGCGCAGCGACGGCGCCCAGTGCAGCTGGTAGCTGGAGAGCTCCACGGCCAGTACGTCGTACTTCTCGTCGCCGAGGACGGCGTCCAGCAGGGATACGCCGATGTTGCCCACGGCGGCGGTACGCAGCCCGGCGGCCTCCAGGATGGAGGCCAGCATGCGTACGGTCGTGGTCTTGCCGTTGGTGCCGGTGACCGCGAGCCAGGGAGCGGGAGTCCTTCCCGACGGGGTCGCGCGCAGGCGCCAGGCCAGCTCGACGTCGCCCCAGATCTCCACGCCCGCCTTCGCGGCGGCCAGGAAGAGCGGCTTGTCGGGCTTCCAGCCGGGCGCGGTGACGATCAGCTCGGTGCCCTCGGGGAGGGTGGCGCCGTCGCCGAGGCGCACGGTGACGCCCAGGGCTTCGAGTTCGGCGGCCTGGGCGCGGGAGCGCTCGTCGTCGCCGTCGTTGACGACGGTGACGTGGGCCCCGAGCCCCCGCAGCACACGTGCCGCGGGGATCCCGGAGACGCCAAGACCCGCGACGGTCACCCGCTTGCCGGTCCAGGTCACTTCTGTCACTTGTCGGCCGCCCAGCCCGCGTAGAAGAGTCCGAGGCCGATGATCACGCACATGCCCTGGATGATCCAGAAGCGGACCACCACAAGGACTTCGGACCAGCCCTTGAGTTCGAAGTGATGCTGGAGTGGCGCCATCTTGAAGACGCGCTTGCCGGTCATCTTGAACGAGCCGACCTGGATCACGACGGACATCGTGATGAGGACGAACAGGCCGCCGAGGAGCGCCATCAGGAACTCGGTGCGGGAGCAGATCGCCAGACCCGCGAGCGCGCCGCCGAGGGCGAGCGAGCCGGTGTCACCCATGAAGATCTTGGCGGGCGAGGTGTTCCACCACAGGAAGCCGAAGCAGGCGCCCATGAGGGCGGCGGCGACGACCGCGAGGTCGAGTGGATCTCGTACGTCGAAACAGGCTTCCGGGTTGGTCAGGCTGGGCGCGTCGGCGCAGGACTCCTGGAACTGCCACAGGCCGATGAAGGTGTACGCGCCGAAGACCATCACGGAGGCGCCGGTGGCGAGACCGTCGAGGCCGTCGGTGAGGTTCACACCGTTGGACATCGCCAGGATCATGAACAGCGCCCAGACCACGAACAGCACCGGCCCGATCGACCAGCCGAAGTCCTGGACGAAGGAGAGCCTGGTGGACGCCGGGGCGTTGCCGCGTACGTCCTTGAACTGCAGGGCCAGGACGGCGAAGGCGATGCCGACGATCAGCTGTCCGGCCATCTTCGCCTTGGCCCGCAGGCCCAGCGAGCGCTGCTTGACGATCTTGATGTAGTCGTCGAGGAAGCCGACCAGGCCCATGCCCGCCATGAGGAACAGCACCAGCAGACCGGAGGCGCTCGGCTTCTCGCCGGTGATCACCTTCGCCAGGGCGTACGCGATGAGCGTGGCCAGGATGAAGGCGATGCCGCCCATGGTGGGGGTGCCGCGCTTGCCGTGGTGGCCGCGCGGACCGTCGTCCCGGATGAACTGCCCGTATCCCTTGCGGGCCAGCAGTTTGATGAGCAGCGGGGTACCGATCAGGGTCAGAAAGAGCCCGATGACTCCCGCGAAGAGGATCTGCCTCATCGGCCGGTGACCTCGCCCTCGGCGCGGTGGTCGAGGAGCGCCTGGGCGACCCGCTCGAGACCGACCGACCTGGAAGCCTTCACCAGCACGACGTCTCCCGGACGCAGTTCACTGCGCAACAGGTCGACCGCCGCTTGCGCGTCGGACACGTGCACCGACTCCTCACCCCACGAACCCTCGTTGTAAGCGCCCAGCTGCAGCCAGGCCGCTTCTCTGCCCCCGACTGCCACGAGCTTGCTGACGTTGAGCCGGACGGCGAGCCGTCCGACCGCGTCGTGCTCGGCGAGCGAATCGTCACCCAGCTCGGCCATCTGGCCGAGCACCGCCCACGTACGACGCCCCGTGCCCATGGCCGCGAGCGCGCGCAGGGCGGCTCGCATGGATTCGGGGTTCGCGTTGTAGGCGTCGTTGACGACCGTCACGCCGTCAGGACGCTCGGTGACCTCCATGCGCCAGCGGGAGAGGGTGCCCGCCTCGGAGAGCGCGGTGGCGATCTCGTCCACGGACATGCCCAGCTCATGGGCGACGGCGGCCGCAGCGAGCGCGTTCGACACGTGGTGCTCACCGTACAGCCGCATGGTCACGTCACTGCACCCGGTGGGTGTGTGAAGGCTGAAGGCCGGCTGTCCGTTCCCGGTGAGCCGGACATTTTCGGCCCGTACGTCAGCTTCTGCGGCTTCACCGAAGAGCAGCACGCGGGCTTTGGTACGGGACGCCATGGCCCGTACGAGCTGGTCGTCGGCGTTGAGCACGGCCACACCGCCCGCGTCCGCCGGCGGCAGCGCCTCGACCATCTCGCCCTTGGCCTCGGCGATCTGCTCGCGGCCGCCGAACTCGCCGATGTGGGCGGTGCCGACGTTCAGTACGAGGCCGATGTGCGGCGGGGTCAGCTCGGTGAGGTACCGGATGTGGCCGATGCCGCGCGCGCCCATTTCGAGGACCAGGTGCTCGGTCTCCTCGGTGGTGCGCAGGGCGGTGAGGGGCAGGCCGATCTCGTTGTTGAGGGAGCCGGGCGTCCAGACCGTGGGGGCCTTGCGCTCCAGGAGCTGGGCGATCAGGTCCTTGGTGGACGTCTTGCCGGCCGAGCCGGTGAGGGCGACGACCTTCGTGCCGAGCCGTTCGACGACGGCGCGTGCCAGGGCGCCCAGTGCCTCGGTGACGTTGTCCACGACGATGGCGGGTACGCCGACGGGCCGGGTGGCCAGCACGGCTGTCGCGCCCGCGGCGACGGCCTGCTCGGCGTAGTCGTGGCCGTCGACGCGCTCGCCCGCGAAGGCGGCGAAGAGGCTGCCGGGCCGCACCTCGCGGGAGTCGATGACGACGGGTCCGGTGACCTTCAGGCCGCTGTCCGGTATGTCGTGCGACTGCCCGCCGGTGATTCCGGCGATCTCGGCGAGGGAGAGTGCGATCACCGGGTCACCCCGCCCTCGTGGAACGGTCCGGCGCTGCGGATGGCGGCGCGCAGGACCTGGCGGTCGTCGAAGGGGCGTACCACTCCGGCGATGTCCTGTCCCTGCTCGTGCCCCTTGCCCGCGACGAGCACGGTGTCGCCGGGCTTGGCGCGGGCGACCGCCGCCGCGATGGCCGAGGCGCGGTCGGCGTCGACCAGGACGTCGCCGCGCTCGTGCGCGGGCACCTCGGCGGCGCCCGCGAGCATCGCGGCGAGGATCGCCAGGGGGTCCTCGGAGCGCGGGTTGTCGGAGGTCAGTACGGCGGTGTCGGCCAGGCGGGCGGCCGCGGCGCCCATCGAGGGCCGCTTCTGCTTGTCACGGTCGCCGCCGCAGCCGAGCACGATGTGCAGCTCGCCCTCGGTGACCTTGCGCAGCGCGCGCAGGACCGATTCGACAGCGTCCGTCTTGTGGGCGTAGTCGACGACGGCGAGGTACGGCTGGCCCTCGTCCACGCGCTCCAGGCGGCCCGGTACGCCGGGGACGGCGGCGATGCCGTCGGCGGCGGTCTGCGGGTCGACGCCCGCGACGGCGAGGGTGACGATCGCGGCGAGCGTGTTGGCGACGTTGAAGGGCCCTGCCAGCGGGGCGGTCGCGGCGACGCGCTCGCCCTGGGGGCCGACGACCGTGAACGTGCTGGTGAACGGGCCGACTTCGACGCTCTCGGCGCGCCAGTCGGCGTCCGGGTGGCCCTCGGCGGAGAAGGAGGTGACGGGGACGCCCGACTCGGTGATGAGCCTGCGGCCGTACTCGTCGTCGAAGTTGACGACGCCGGTCCTGCTGCGCTCCGGGGTGAAGAGACGTGCCTTCGCCTGGAAGTAGTCCTCCATGTCGGAGTGGAATTCCATGTGCTCGGGGCTCAGGTTGTTGAAGACCGCGACGTCGAAGACACAGCCGTCGACCCGGCCGAGCACCAGCGCGTGGCTGGAGACCTCCATGGCGACCGCCTCGACGCCGCGTTCGCGCATGACGGCGAAGAGGGCCTGGAGGTCGGTGGCCTCGGGGGTGGTGCGCTCGGACTTGATGCGCTCGTCGCCGATGCGCATCTCGACCGTACCGATGAGACCGGTCTTCCGGCCGGCCGCCCGCAGACCGCCCTCGACGAGGTACGCCGTGGTGGTCTTGCCGGACGTCCCGGTGATGCCGAGCTGGAGCAGGGCGTCGCCGGGGTGGCCGTAGATCTCGGTGGCGAGCTCACCCATCCGGCCGCGCGGGTCCTCGACGACCAGGGCCGGCAGGCCCGTGGCCGCGGCCCGCTCGGCGCCGGTGGGGTCGGTGAGGATCGCGGCCGCGCCGAGTCCCGCCGCCTGCGTGGCGAAGTCCGCGCCGTGCAGGCGCGCGCCGGGCAGGGCGGCGTACAGATCGCCTGGCCTGACCGCGCGGGAGTCGTGCGTGATACCGGTGACCTCGGCTGCGCTCTCGACGGCTCGGGCCTCGATACCCAGCCGTTCGGCCAGCTCCCCGAGGGGTGTCGGGCGGACCTGGACCGGCCGGGGCGCTCCGGGGTACGTCACCGGGGCGTCCTTCTGGGTGGTTTGGGACTGATCAGCGTGTGGCACGGCGGTGAGCGTACCGGGCGCACCCGGCCCCTCGCGAAACGAGGGGTGCCAGCGCGCAGCGCTGTCGGTTGAGGGCGGTGGCGGGAGACGGGAGGGAGAGGGGGCTTTGTGCTCGGAGGGGTCTTCTTGGTTCCCGGGGTTCCGGGTGATGGTTGTCACTGATGGTCCTGAGTCACTCGCCGGGTGTGAAGGACACCGGCAGCCGGGCGGGCTTGCTGCCGGTCGGTGGGACCTGGAGGGTCTTCAGTGCGAACTCCATCACCTGCTTGTAGATGGGGCCGCAGATCTGGCCGCCGAAGTAGCTGCCTCTGGTCGGGTTCTGGATGGCGCAGTAGACGGTGACACGCGGCTTGTCGGCGGGCGCGAAACCCGCGAAGGACGCGGTGTAGCCCTTGTAGCGTCCGGTGGCCGGATCCACCCGGTTGGACGTGCCGGTCTTTCCGCCGACGCGGTAGCCGGGGATGCGGGCCTTGGTGCCCGTACCCTCCTCGTCGTCGACGACCGACTCCAGCATGGTGGCCAGCGTCTTGGCGGTCTTCTCGCTGACCACCCGGTTCTTCTTGGGCTCCGGGGCCGGGGTGAAGCGGCCGTCGGGCCCCTTGGTGCCGCGTACGAGGGTTGGCTGGATCCGTACGCCGCCGTTGGCGATCGTCGAGTAGACGGAGGCCGCCTGCATGGCGTTGAGCGACAGGCCCTGGCCGAACGGGATCGTGTACTGCTGCGAGGTGCTCCAGTCCTTGGGCGCCGCGAGGATGCCGGAGGTCTCGCCGGGGTAGCCGAGCCCGCTGGGGCGGCCGAGGCCGAACTTGCGCAGGTAGGAGTGGAGGACCTGGTTGGCCTCCTTCCGGGTCTTGCCGAGCTGCTCGGTCGCCAGGATCGTGCCGATGTTGCTGGACTTGGCGAGTACGCCGTTGAGCGTCAGGTACCAGGTGGGGTGGTCGATGTCGTCCTTGAACAGCCGGTCGCCGCGGTGCAGCCGGTTCGGTACGACGACATGGGTGCCCGGCGCCGCGGCGTTCTCCTCCAGTACCGCCGCCATGGACATGACCTTGGCGGTGGAGCCGGGTTCGTACGCGTCCTGGAGGGCGGCGTTGCCCATGGCGGCGGCGTCGGCCTGGGAGAGGTCGTTGGGGTCGAAGCCGGGAGCGTTGGCCATGGCGAGGACCTCGCCGGTGCGGGTGTCCTGGACTATCACGTACCCACGGTCCGCCCCGGACTTCCTCACCTGCTCGGTGATGGCGTCCTGGGCGGCCCACTGGATGTCGCGGTCGATGGTCAGCTCGATGTCCGAGCCGGGCACGGCGGGGACCTCGCGGGCGCCGACGGTGGGGACTCTGCGGCCGCCGGACTGGGCGTATTTGATCTCGCCGTCCTTGCCCGCCAGCTCCTCGTTCAGCTGGGTCTCCAGGCCGCCCGCGCCCTTGCCTTCGGCGTTGACGTAACCGAGTATCCCGGCGGCGAGATCACCGTTGGGGTAGACGCGCTTGCTGCTGGCCTCCTGGAAGACGCCGGCGAGGACGTTGACGCCCTTGCCGCCCTTGGCCCTGTCCGCCCTGGCCTTCTCGGCGAAGACGCTCTTGAGGTCCTTGATCTGGTTCCAGATCTGCGGCGTCTGGCGCCGGGCCAGGACGGCGTACCTGCTCTTGGGCGTGCTCAGCTTCTTCGCCAGGTCGTCCGCGTCCTTGCGGAGGATCGGCGCGAGGAGCGCCGCGGCCTGCTCGGGGGCGCCGGGGGCCTTGGTGAACTCGGCGGTGAACATCGACGGGTCGGCCGTGATGTCGTGCGCGTCGACGCTGGTGGCCAGCGCGATGCCGCTGCGGTCGGTGATCTCGCCGCGCTCGGCGGCCAGCGTGGAGCTGGAGTAGCGGTTCTTCTCGGCCTTGGCGGTGTACGCGCTCGCGTCGACGGCCTGGACCTGGAGCAGCCGTACGACGAAGGCCAGCATGACCAGGGTGAGCCCGACGCCGACCAGTCGCAGCCGGGGCCTGGGGCTGCCGAGCACCAGGGATCGTCCGGCCCTGGGCGCGGGGCGCGGCCGTGCCACCGGGGGGCGTGCCCTGGGCCGCCCGGCGGGCTTCGGACGGCCGCCGCTGTGCGGGCGCCCAGGGCCGGGTACGCGACGGCGCGGTGGTTCCTGGGGGGGCACTGCGTCACCTGCCGGGGGTCGTGGTCGGCTTCGCGGACGGACTACGGACGGGCTGCGGGCTGCGGACGGGTTACGGGACCGGACCGGAAGCGGGGGCGGGAGGGCCGGCGGGAGCCGGAGCGGAAGCGGGCGGGGCCGGTGCGGCGGCCGACGGGGCCAGTGGGGCCAGTGGGGCCGGTGGGGCCGGTGCCGGCGGGGAGGGGGGCACCGCCGTCGGTGGTGGGCCGGGGGCCGGCAGGCCGAGCGGCGCGCGGCGGGTGAGTGCCCCGGCCGACGCCTGGGAGGGCACGCCGCGGACCGTACCGTCGGGGTCGAGGAACGCGGGGCTGCCACCGGGCACCATGCCGAGTTCGCGGGCCCTGCGCTCCAGCGCTCCGGGGGCGGACCGGTCGTCCACGTCCTGCTGGAGCGCCTGTTCCTTGTCGGTCAGCTCGGTGGTCCGCTTCTTGAGTTCGCTCAGCTTGAACGAGCCCTCGTTGAGCGCGGAGTTCAGCAGCAGGAGCGTGATGAGACCGCCGCCGAGCAGCAGCACGACCAGCAGCACGAAGGGGGTCCTGGCCGCCTGGTGGGGACCCGACGGCATCAGCCGCGACAACCGCGCGGCCCGCCCCTTCAGCTGCTTGGCCGGCTTGGTCACAGCACGTCCTCCCGGATGCGCTGCGCCCCGCGCAGCCGCGCCGGGGCGGCGCGGCGGTTCTCCGCGATCTCTTCCTCGGTCGGCAGTTCCGCGCCGCGCGTCAGGAGTTTCAGCCTCGGCTGGTACTGCTCGGGTACGACCGGCAGACCGGGCGGCGCCGTATTGGCGGCCCCCGCTGCGAAGACCTGCTTGACCAGGCGGTCTTCGAGCGAGTGGTACGAGAGGACCGCGATCCGGCCGTCCACGGCGAGCGACTTCACCGCTGCCGGGATCGCCCGCTCCAGCACGGAAAGCTCACCGTTGACCTCGATGCGCAGCGCCTGGAAGGTGCGCTTGGCGGGGTTGCCGCCGGTGCGCTTGGCGGCCTGCGGCAGCGCGTCGCGGATCAGCTCGACGAGCCGGGCGCTGTTGCTGAAGGGCTCCTTCTCGCGCTCGCGCACGATCGCGGAGACGATTCTCTTGGCCTGCTTCTCCTCGCCGTACTGGCGCAGGATCCGCACCAGCTCGCCCGGCGGGTACGTGTTGAGGACCTCGGCGGCGCTGACGCCCGTCGTCTGGTCCATGCGCATGTCGAGGGGGGCGTCGTGGGCGTACGCGAAACCGCGCTCGCGCTCGTCGAGCTGCATGGAGGAGACGCCGAGGTCGAAGAGGATGCCCTGGACCCGGGGGACGGAGAGCCGTTCCAGCACCTCGGGCAGCTCGTCGTAGACCGCGTGCACCAGGGTCGCCCGCTCGCCGAACCGGGCGAGCCGCTCGCCGGAGAGCCGCAGCGCCTCCTTGTCCCGGTCGAGCGCGATGAGCCGCGCCTCGGGGAAGGCGGTGAGCAGGGCCTCGCTGTGTCCGCCGAGACCGAGGGTGCAGTCGACGACCACGGATCCCGGCTTCTGGAGGGCCGGGGCCAACAGGTCCAGGCATCGCTGGAGCATCACCGGGACGTGTCGGGTCTGGCTCATGCGCCCTCTCAGGTACCGGCGCGGTCGTGTACGTACGGCCTGGTCCCCACCCGCTCGAAAGGGGACGGCCTGCCGGCGCCGGGGAAGTGGCGTCGGCCGACCGGCGAGCAGGTGGAGGCCGGGCCGTACGTACGCCGCGCACGCGGGAGTAATTCGGAATGTGCGAGATGTGTCCGTAAAGCAGTAAGGGACGCGTCACGCCACCCACTTCGCGTCACTTTAGTCGACTCGTCCTTCCGGTCAATCAACGGGCCTAGCGCGTTGCGCGGCCTTGTTTTCACTCGTACGGAGGATGCTTCGTGGCGCCTGTGGGTTACCTCACAACAAGCCCTGTTGACGTTCTTTGTCCGTTCTCACAGCGGGCCGGCACCGGCCGCGCCTATTAACGTCTGAGGCATGTCGACTTCCGCGCACCTTCCCGCCGAACCCAACGCCGCGAAGACCGCCGAGGCCCGCTCGGGCGGCACGGTCACCGACCGCCTCGTCGAGGCGAACCGGCAGTACGCCGCGAGCTTCGGCAACCCGGGGATGGACGCCCGGCCCGTGCTGCAGGTCGCCGTGGTCGCCTGCATGGACGCGCGCCTGGACCCGCACGCCGCGCTCGGCCTGGAGCTCGGCGACTGCCACACCATCCGCAACGCCGGCGGCGCGGTCACCGACGACGTGATCCGCTCGCTGACCATCAGCCAGCGCGCGCTCGGTACCCGCAGCGTCATACTCATCCACCACACGGGTTGCGGTCTGGAGAGCCTCACCGAGGACTTCAGGCACGAGCTGGAGGAAGAGGTCGGGCAGCGCCCCCCGTGGGCCGTGGAGGCCTTCCGGGACGTCGACCAGGACGTTCGCCAGTCGATGCAGCGCGTGCGGACATCGCCGTTCCTGCTGCACACCGACGATGTGCGCGGCTTTGTCCTCGATGTGGCCACCGGCCTGCTGCGGGAGATCGACCCCGCGAAGTAGCACCCAAAAAGCGGTGCCCGAGCGGATGAAAACGCGGCAACCCCCGACATAACCCTCCCCGTTATCCACAGGCAAGTGACACGAAGCGGTAACGGCAACAACAATGCGGGTGTGACATCGCGCCGGAACCGTCCGTGCGTGATGTCCGTGTTTCGGGGTGGGCCGCTGCGTCGTCGTGGCGTCGGCCCGTTGAACGGGCTAGGAGGGCCGGGGTGACGACCTATGACGATCGAGCGAGCCTCACAGATCTGACCACCACAGCGGAGCGTGTCCGCAGGTCGGTGGAGGGTGTGATCGAGGGCAAGCCGGAGGTCGTACGGCTTTCGCTGACCGTGCTCCTCGCCGAGGGGCACCTGCTGATCGAAGACGTGCCGGGCGTGGGCAAGACGATGCTCGCCAAGGCGCTCGCCAGATCCATCGACTGCTCGGTCCGGCGTATTCAGTTCACGCCCGACCTGCTGCCTTCGGACATCACCGGCGTGAGCATCTACGACCAGCAGCGACGCGACTTCGAGTTCAAGCCGGGAGCGATCTTCGCCCAGATCGTGATCGGTGACGAGATCAACCGCGCCTCGCCGAAGACCCAGTCCGCGCTGCTGGAGTCGATGGAGGAGCGTCAGGTCACGATCGACGGGCAGACGTACGAGCTGCCGTCGCCCTTCATGGTGGTCGCCACGCAGAACCCGGTGGAGATGGAGGGCACGTACCCGCTGCCCGAGGCCCAGCGCGACCGCTTCATGGCGCGGGTCTCCATCGGCTACCCGAGCGCCGAGGCCGAGCTCCAGATGCTGGACGTGCACGGCGCGGCGTCGCCGCTCGACGACCTCCAGCCGGTGGCGCACGCCCACGAGATCCTGAAACTGATCGACGCGGTCCGCACGGTGCATGTGGCCGACGCGGTACGGCGGTACGCCGTGGAGCTGGTATCGGCCACCCGCGGCCACCCCGACCTGCGGCTCGGCGCCTCGCCGCGTGCCACGCTGCATCTGCTGCGGGCCGCCAAGGCGTCCGCCGCGCTGAGCGGGCGCGACTACGCGCTGCCCGACGACGTACAGGCGCTCGCGGTGGCGGTGCTCGCGCACCGGCTGCTGCCGACGGCCCAAGCCCAGCTGAACCGGCGTACTTCCGAGCAGGTCGTACTGGACATCCTCCGGCGCACCGCCGTACCGACGGCGGAGCGCAGGACGGCTCCGCCCGCCGCTGCCCCGGTGTACGGCGCTCAGCAGCCCGGCGTACGGCGACTGTGATGGCGGCCGGGGGGCCCGCCGCGGGCGCCGCGGGCGACGGTGGCGGGGACAGTGACGACGACAAAGGCGGTCTGCGGGCCGCGATGTCGGGGCTGACCACCCGCGGCCGGTCGTTCCTGGCGGCGGGCGTGGCCGCCGCGGTCTGCGCGTACGTCCTGGGGCAGGGCGACCTGCTGCGGGTCGGGCTGCTGCTCGCCGTGCTGCCGCTGGTCTGCGTGGCCGTGCTGTACCGCACGCGTTACCGGGTCGCGGGCAGCAGGCGGCTGACGCCGTCCCGCGCGGCGACGGGCTCGGAGGCGCGCGTGCATCTGCGGATGGACAACGTCTCGCGGCTGCCCACCGGTCTGCTGATGCTCCAGGACCGGGTGCCGTACGTCCTCGGGCCGCGCCCCCGGTTCGTCCTGGACCGGGTGGAGGCGGGCGGCCGGCGCGAAGTGTCGTACCGGGTCCGCTCGGATCTGCGCGGGCGCTACCCGCTCGGCCCGCTCCAGCTGCGCCTGACGGACCCCTTCGGCATGTGCGAGCTGACCCGCTCCTTCAGCGCGTACGACACCCTGACCGTGATCCCGCGCGTCGAGGCACTGCCCGCCGTGCGGATGACCGGCGAGGCGTCGGGGTACGGCGACGGGCGCAACCGCTCGCTCGCGCTGGCCGGCGAGGACGACGTGATCCCGCGCGGCTACCGGCACGGCGACGACCTGCGCCGCGTGCACTGGCGCTCCACCGCGCGCTACGGCGAGCTGATGGTGCGCCGCGAGGAGCAGCCGCAGCGCGCCAGGTGCACGGTGCTGCTCGACACCCGGCGGGTCGCGTACCAGGGGGCGGGTCCCGACTCGGCCTTCGAGTGGGCGGTGTCGGGGGCGGCTTCCGCGCTGGTGCACATGCTCGAACGGGGCTTCTCGGTACGGCTGTTGACGGACACCGGGAACTCGGTGCCCGGTGAGGGCTCGGGCGGCTTCGCCGGGGCCACCCAGGAGACGGCCGACTCCGCCGGACTGATGATGGACACGCTCGCCGTGGTCGGGCACTCGGACAGCGCGGGGCTCTCCGCGTCGTACGACGTGCTGCGCGGCGGCAACGAAGGGCTCCTCGTCGCCTTCTTCGGCGACCTCGACGAGGATCAGGCGGCCGTGGCGGCGCGTATGCGGCAACGCAGCGGGGCCGCCGTCGCCTTCGTACTGGACAGCGAGACCTGGACGCTGGGGAAGGCGCCCGGGCAGGGCCTGGCCGTGGACGCGGCGGGCCTCATGGCGCGCGTGCCGGCCGCGGCCGAGGAACGGGTCCGGCCGCTGCGCGAGGCGGGATGGACGGTGCTGACCGTGCCGCCCGGTATGCCGCTCGCCGACCTGTGGCGGATGGCCGAACGACAGCGCACCGGCTCGGGAGTCTCGCCCGCCGGCGGCGCGGCAGGCACAACGGGGGGTTGGTCATGAGCGGTCGCGGACGGCTGGCGCTGTGCGCCACGGCGGCCACGCTGATGGCGGCGGGTGCCCTGCTGCCGCTGGTCGGCAAGACGTCCTGGTTCCTGACGGCCGCACTGCTGGTGGTGATCCAGGCGGGGGTCGGAGCGCTCGCCCGGCGGGTGCCGCTGGCCCGGGCGCTGACCGTGGCGGTCCAGGCCCTGGTGGCGCTGGTGATGCTGACCGTGGTGTTCGCCAGGGAGTCGGCGATCGGCGGGGTGCTGCCGGGGCCCGAGGCGTTCCAGGAGTTCGCGCGGTTGCTGACGACGGGAGCCAAGGAGGTCGGGCGGTACGCCATCCCGGCGCCGGCGACCGAGGGCATCAGGCTGATGCTGGTCGGCGGTGTGCTGCTGATCGGCCTGGCGGTGGACGCGATCGCGGTGACGTTCCGCAGCGCCGCCCCGGCCGGGCTGCCGCTGCTCGCGCTCTACTCCGTGGCCGCGGGGCTTTCGCCCGGCGGCGCGAGCTGGCTGTGGTTCCTGCTGGCGGCCTCCGGCTACCTGCTGCTTCTGCTGGCCGAGGGCCGGGACCGGCTCTCCCAGTGGGGCCGCGTCTTCGGCGGAGCGCCACGCGCCGGTGGGCGTACGGCGGCCGCCGGGTTCGAGACGGCGGGCGGCTCGGCGCTGGCCCCCGTCCGTACGGGCCGGCGCATCGGCGTACTCGCGCTGGGCATCGCCCTTGTCGTCCCCGCCTCGCTGCCCGCCCTGGACGGCGGGCTGCTCAGCGGCACACGCGCCGGGGGCGGCGGTGGCTCCGGCGGCGGCACCATTTCCGCGGTCAATCCGCTGGTGTCGCTCCAGAACAGCCTCAACCAGCCCGAGGACCGCGAGGTGCTGCGGTACCGCACGAACACGGACAGCACGGAGGATCTCTATCTGCGGATCGTCGCGCTGGACCAGTTCGACGGCGCCGCCTGGAAGTCGTCCGAGCGCCGGATCGAGGACGTACCGAACCGGTTGCCGCGCCCGCAGGGGCTCGGCCCGGGCGTCCGTACGACCGAGATCAACTCCAGCGTCTCGGCCGCCGGCTGGTACGCGCAGAGCTATCTGCCGCTCCCCTACCCGGCGACGCAGGTGGACATCGGCGGCCGCTGGCGTTACGAACCGGCCGGCCGCACCCTCGTCGGCGACCGGGGCCAGACCACCCAGGGTGTGCGCTACACGGCCGGCAGCCTGATAGTGCAGCCGACCGCCGAGCAGCTGGCCGCGGCCACCACGCCGCCGGCCCGTCTGCTGCGCGAGTACACCAAGGTCCCCGGTTCGCTGCCCGAGGTGGTCGGGTCGACCGCGCGCCGGATCACCAAGGATGCCTCGAACGACTACGAGCGGGCTGTCGCGCTCCAGGACTGGTTCGCCTCGGAGGGTGGCTTCACGTACGACACGCAGGTGCGGTCGGGCAGCGGTACGGCCGCGATCACCCGCTTCCTCAGGGACAAGGAGGGCTTCTGCGTCCACTTCTCGTTCTCGATGGCCGCGATGGCGAGGACGCTCGGGATCCCGGCGCGGGTGGCGGTGGGCTTCACGCCCGGCGCCGCGCAGCCCGACGGCACCATGTCGGTCGGTCTGCGCGATGCGCACGCCTGGCCCGAGCTGTACTTCGAGGGCGTGGGGTGGACGCGGTTCGAGCCCACGCCGACCCGTGGCTCGGTGCCGGACTACACCCGCGACCAGACACCGTCCGACAGCGCGTCCGGCCCCGCGCAGGCGCAGCCGAGCACGTCGGACGCACCGTCGGCGGCGCCCAGTGTCACGGACAGCTGCCCGCCGCAGATGCGGAGGCAGGGTGAGTGCGGCACCGCCGCGCAACAGGGCGGGGCCGGGCCCACCGACACGGGGTTCCCGCTCGGTACGGTGCTGTGGGTGACGCTGGGCGTGATGCTCGTGGTGCTGTTGCTTCTCCTGCCGCTGCTCTGGCGGATCCGGGTCCGTGCGCGGCGGCTGGGCTCCAGGGGGCTCGGGCCCACGGGGCAGGCCGCTCTTCCGCTCGCTGCCGAGGAGAGTTCCGGGGGCCGCACGCCGGCAGGCGGGGCTGCCCTCACGCTCGCCGGCCGGCCGGCGTCGGGGGGCCGCACGCCTGCGGACCTGGCTGCCCGTACGCTCGCCGGATGGCGTGAGATCACCGACTCGGCGTGGGACTACGGCATCGCGCCGGACGAGTCGCAGACGCCGCGCAAGGCCGCCGCGCGGGTCGTGCGCCTCGGCGGGCTCGAAGGGGCGCCGGCGGAGGCGGTGCACCGGGCGGCGGGCGCCGTGGAGCAGGTGCTCTACGCCCCGCGGCCGGCCGTCTCGGGCAGCCTGGCCGACGAGGCGCGGCTGGTACGGGCGGGTCTGCGGGCCGCGGCGGGGCGGGGCGCGCGTCTGCGGGCGGTTCTCGCACCGCGCTCGGCTGTCCGGGTGGTCTGGGCCCTGTCGGCGCGCTGGGCCGCCGTGACGAACCGGTGGGGTGCGAGCCGCTGGAACTGGGAGCGGTGGGCGGACTCCCTGCGACGCCGTCCGTCCCGGCAGCGCGGCTGACGGACGGGGCACGGAGACCGGGCACGGAGACAGGCACGGGAGACGGGGCGACACCAGAAACGGAGTGAGGGGTGACCGCGTGGAAGCGGTCACCCCTCACTCCGCAAGCAAGTGTTGGATGCGATCGACCAGTGTCCGGTCAGGCCGGTGTCCGGTCAGCGAGCGCGGGCCGGTGTCAGTGTCCTTGGCCCTCGTCGCGGCGGCGCTGCCACCGCTGCTCGATACGGTCCATGACCGACCGTCGCTGCCGGGGCCGGCTGCGAGCAGCCGCACCGCCGGTACCGGTACCGGTACCGGGAGCTGGTTGCTCACCCGGCTTCGGGGCCTTGCGCCAGCCGGTGACCGCGAGCACCGCGCAGCCGAGCATCACAAGGAAGCCCACCACGCTGACCCAGATCTGCTGTGCGACCATTCCGGCCATGAGGAGCGCGATACCCACCAGAAAGCCTGCGACTGCCTGGTAAACCCGTCGCCGGGTGTACGTACGCAGCCCGCTTCCCTCAAGCGCTGTCGCGAACTTGGGATCTTCGGCGTACAGCGCTCGCTCCATCTGCTCGAGCATTCGCTGCTCGTGCTCCGAGAGCGGCACGGGAGTCCTCCTACTCGTCGGTCGCGGGGGGCGACCGTTTGCGGCCCTTTCAGAATAGGCAGGGAATCGCCCCCGTGAAACCCGCCCTCTACGCCAATTCACAATCCGGGCCGCCATGCCGTCTCGGTTGCCTGAGGTGTCCATTCCCCATTGGCCGATCCGCCATGCGCACGGTGTGCTCCGATCATACGGGGCAAGGCGGCCGATCGGGGGGCCTGTGGCGGACTCCATGTGCCACTGCGTTGCTGATCAGCCGCATTTCGCGCCCCGTGGGACGGGTTCCTCAGCGCTCGCCGGGCTCCCGCTTCTCGCCCAGGACGTGCAGCTGGGTCGCGACGGAGTGGAAGGCGGGCAGCTCGGCCGCCGCGGCCTCCAGCCTGAGCAGGGCGTCGAGGGCGCCCGGCTCGGTGTCCACCAGGGCGCCGGGTACGAGGTCGGCGAAGACCCGTACGCCGTGGACGGCGCCGACCTCGACGCCGGCCTTGCCGACGAGTTCGGTGAGCTGATCGGCGGTGAAGCGCCGCGGCACCGGGTCACCCTCGCCCCAGCGGCCCGCCGGGTCGGTGAGGGCCTGCCTGGCCTCGGTGAAGTGCCCGGCGAGGGCCCTGGCCAGGACCGCGCCGCCGAGGCCCGCGGCGAGCAGGCTGAGGGTGCCGGAGGGGCGCAGGGCGTCGACGGCGTTGCGCACGCCCTCGGCCGGGTCGTCGACGTACTCGAGGACGCCGTGGCACAGGACTGCGTCGTAGCCGCCGCGCTCGACCACGTCGAAGAGGCCGTGGATGTCGCCCTGCACGCCGCGCACACGGTCGGCGACGCCTGCCTCGGCGGCCCGGCGCTCCAGCGCGAACAGGGCGTTGGGGCTGGGGTCGACGACGGTGACGCGGTGGCCGAGACGGGCGACGGGCACCGCGAAGTTGCCCGTGCCACCGCCGGTGTCGAGAACGTCCAGGGCGTCGCTCCCTGCCGCCTTGACCTTGCGGTCCAGGGCGTCCCTGAGGACCTCCCAGACCACGGCGGTACGGAGGGAGGCGCGGGGGCGCATCGGGTCCGACACGGCAGTTGACTCCTCGGCGCGGTGCCGCCGCGGACGGCGGGGCGGTGAACGGTGCGGGCGATGAACGCCCTTCCCACCCTATTGCCTCCGCGAACCGGTCCTGTCATCCCGCGTCCGAGCGGTCCGTACCCGCGATCCGGGGCTGGGGCAGCACCGGATCGAGTACGAGCAGCCGCTCGACCAGGCGCAGGAACATCGCGGCGTCGCGCAGCAGGTCGTCGGCGTCCCGGGTGCTCGCCGCTCCCTGTATGCCCGCCTCGGCGAGCGCCCGGCGACGGGCGCCCGAGGCGAACAGGACGCTCCACTCGGTCAGTTCCGGCGCGATCTCCGGGAGGACCTCCCAGGCGCTGCGGATCCGCCGGCGGCGGGACGCGGTGGCCTCCGGCCGGCCCCGGGCCGCGAGGACGGCGGCGGCGGTCCGCAGGGCGGCGAGGTGGGCCGTGGCGTACCGCTCGTTCGGCACTTCGAGGTCCGCGGCCTCGTCAAGGCCGCTGCGGGCCTGGGCGAGCAGGTCGAGGGCTGCGGGCGGCGCACCCGCCTTGCGCAGCACCGGGTGGACGTCTGAGGACGTACGAGCCATGACGAACCTCCTTCGTCGCGTGACGGCTCCGTAGCCGTATGTGTCCATCGTGAAGGCCACCACTGACAATCGCGCTGACCTGGCCTTTTGCTTCGATCGCAGGTTCGGGTTAGCTTTTGCACTGACTGGTCAGTTTAAAAAGGGGAGGCTCGTGGACAGCCCGAGCAGCACGCACGGAGCAGCTGTTACCGCGGAAGGTTTCGGACTGAAGGGCCCGCGCGGGTGGGCGTTCCGCGGCGTGAGCGTCGCGGCGGAGCCCGGCACGCTCATCACGGTCGAGGGTCCGTCCGGCTCCGGGCGGACCTGTCTCCTGCTCGCCCTCACCGGCCGCATGCGCGCCACCGAGGGCCACGCGGAGATCGGCGGCCTGCGCCTGCCGAAGAAGATGGCCGCCGTACGCGCCATGAGCGCACTCGGGCCCGTCACCGGCGTCAGTGAGCTCGACCCGGCCTTCACGGTCGCCGAGCACCTGCGGGAGCGCGCGCTCCTGCAGCGCCGCTTCGACGGCTCGCTGCGCGCGCTGCTGCGGCCCCGCGCCGAGCGCGCGGCCGCAGCGCGGGCCAGGATCGACACCGCGCTCGACGCCGTCGGCCTGGACCTGGACACGCTACCCAAGGGGGCGCGTACGTCCGTACGGGATCTGGAACGGCTTGAGGCGCTTCGCCTGTCCGTCGGACTGGCCCTGATGGGCGAGCCCCGGCTGCTCGCCGTGGACGACCTGGACCTCAAGCTCTCCGACGCCGAACGCGTACTCGCCTGGGAGCTGCTGCGTTCCGTCGCGCGAGCGGGGACGACCGTCGTCGCGGTGTGCAGCGAAGCGCCGGACGACGCGCTGCGGATCACCACCGGGACCGACGGCACCACCGGAACCGACGGCAGCGACGGCAGCGACGGCACCGACGGCTCAGACACCGAAACCGAGACCGAGATCACCGAAGAGGGGGCGGACGATGCGATCGCCGAAGCTGGCCGCGCTTGAGCTGAAGCGGTTCGGCAGGGGGAGGCTGCCGCGCGCCGCGCTCGTGGCGCTGCTGCTGCTCCCGCTGCTGTACGGGGCGCTGTACCTGTGCTCCTTCTGGGACCCGTACAGCAGGCTCGACCGGATACCCGTCGCACTCGTCAACGACGACAAGGGCGCCACCGCCGGCGGCAAGAAGATCGCCGCCGGTGACGAGATCACCGGGAAGCTCCTCGACAGCAAGGTCTTCGAGTGGCACCAGGTGAGCGACGACGAGGCCCGCAGGGGCGTCGAGGACGGCGCGTACTACCTGTCACTCACCATGCCGGAGGACTTCAGCGAGCGGATCGCGTCCAGCTCGGGAGACGCTCCCGAGACCAGCGCCCTCCAGGTGCGTACGAACGACGCCAACAACTACATCGTCGGACAGATCTCGCGAACGGTCTTCTCCGAGGTGCGGACGGCCGCTTCGAAGGACGCCTCCCGTTCGTTCCTCGACAAGATCTTCATCTCCTTCTCCGACATCCATGACTCCACGCAGAAGGCGGCCAAGGGCGCCGACGACATCAAGGGCGGGATCGGAAAGGCGAAGAAGGGCTCCAGCGACCTCAAGGGGGGCCTCAACAAGGCCAAGGCCGGCTCGAAGCAGCTCGCCGACGGGCTGAAGGACGCCAAGAAGGGCAGCGGAGAACTGTCCGGCGGCCTGAAGACGCTGCACACGAAGTCGGGTGAGCTGAAGACCGGCGCGCAGAAGGTCGCGGACGGCACGCAGAGGCTCGCCGACAAGGTCAACGGCGTCGCCGGATCGGTCAGCCCGTACCTCAAGGACAACGGCAAGACGATCGGGGACACGGCGAAGCTCGTCGCCGACAGCACCCGGATCGTCCGTGACAACCTCGGCACGCTCGTGAAGACCGCGCCCGTCGCCGCCGAGGGTTCGCGCGTGGCCGCCGACGAGCTGCACAGCGTCTACGAGGCGCGCTGTGTGAACCAGCCGCTCGACGACCCCGCCTGCCCGCAGCTGAAGAAGGCCGACAAGGCCGCGGCGGACGCGGCTCTCATCGCCGCGGACGTCAACAATCTCGTCAAGAACCAGCGCGGTGACCTGAACCGGCTCGACAAGGACCTGGCCAGGCTCCAGGAGGAGGCGCGCAAGCTCTCGGCGCGCGCTCCCCACCTGGACGAAGACCTCGACTCCGCCGTCAGCCAGGTCAACGCGCTCAACAGTGGCGCCAAGAAGGTCGCGCAAGGAGCCGCCAGGCTCACTACCGGCCTGGGCTCCGCGAAGGCCGGTGCGGTCAGCCTCGACAGCGGCATCGGCAGGCTGAACACCGGCGCCACCGACCTCGACAACGGGCTGGGCAGGCTGCAGTCGGGCGCCGGAGAGCTGAACGGCGGCCTGATCAAGCTCGCCGACGGCTCCGGTGAACTCGCCAGCGGCCTGCACAAGGGCGTCGGCCGGATCCCGGACTACGACAAGAAGAACCGCGACGAGCGCACCGAGGTGATGGCCGATCCGGTCCAGCTCGCCGCCCAGTCGATGCACAAGGCGCCCAACTACGGCACCGGCTTCGCGCCGTACTTCATCCCGCTGTCCCTGTGGGTCGGCGCGATGGTGGCGTACATGCTGATCCAGCCGCTCAACCGCCGCGCCCTCGCGGCCGGGGCCTCGGCCTGGCGGATCGCCCTCGCCGGCTGGCTGCCGGTGGCGGCGCTCGGGGTGCTGCAAGTGGCCGCGCTCATGTCCGTACTGCACTGGGGCCTCGGCCTGCAGATGGAACGTGCCGCGGGAACGGTCGGTTTCCTGGTGCTGGTGACGGGCTGCTTCTCGGCGATCGTGCAGTGGCTGAACGCACGCTTCGGCGCCGCGGGCCGCATCCTGGTCCTCGCCCTGCTGATGCTCCAGCTGACCTCGGCGGGCGGCACGTACCCCGTACAGACCAGTCCGGGCTTCTTCAACGCCATCCACCCGTTCCTGCCGATGAGTTACGTCGTGGAGGGCCTGCGCCGGCTGATCACCGGAGGCGGTCTGGAGCCGGTGTGGACGGGAAGCGCGGTGCTCCTGGCCTTCACCGCGGGGGCGCTGGCGCTGACGGCTGTCTCCGCCCGGCGCAAGCAGGTCTGGACGCTCGACCGTCTGCACCCGGAGCTCAGCCTGTGAGAATCATGTCCATGGACAGCAGCAGCACGCGCCGCCAGGTCACCCGGCAGAAGCTCTACGAGGCGGCCGTCACCCTCATCGCGGAGCAGGGTTTCTCCTCGACGACGGTGGACGAGATCGCCGAGCGCGCCGGGGTCGCCAAGGGCACGGTCTACTACAACTTCAAGAGCAAGACCGAGCTCTTCGAGGAGCTGCTGCGGCACGGAGTCGGACTGCTCACCGCATCCCTTCAGGCCGCGGCCGACGAGACGGCTGAGCGCGGAGGCACCAAGGTGGAGGCCCTCGACGCGATGATCAGGGCCGGTCTCGGCTTCATCGACCGCTATCCGGCCTTCACCCAGCTGTACGTCGCGGAGCTGTGGCGCACCAACAGGGCCTGGCAGTCGACCCTCCTGGTGGTGCGGCAGGAGGCTGTCGCCGTCGTCGAGACGGTGCTGCGCGAGGGCGTCGAGAACGGCGAGCTCAGCAAGGAGATCGACATTCCGCTGACGGCGGCCGCCCTGGTCGGCATGGTGCTGGTGGCGGCGCTCGACTGGCAGGCGTTCCAGCGGGAGCGGACGATCGACGACGTGCACTCCGCGCTGTCTCTGCTGCTGCACGGCCGGGTGAGCGGCCGCCGCTAGGGAAACGCGGGCACAGCGAAAACGCCGGTCCGGCGAGGCTCGATCCCCCCGAGCCCCGCCGGACCGGCGTCTTTTTGTGCTCCCCCGTGGGCCCCCCGCGGGTCCCCCGACCCCCGTAACACCCCCGCTGCGGCAGGGGAGCCGCGCCGCTCCGCCGCCCCGTGTCGGCGGTGCGGGCGCCGCGCCCCTTCCGTGGTCCCCACTCTTCCGTCTGCGCAGGTGAGAGCCCATCCGCGCAGCTACTCATCTCCGGTACTAGGTACGGATACTCACGCCTGTGTGCGCAACCCCAGCCGCGCCGGACGGGACTGGTGACGAGCGCGTCCGCGCCCGTACTCCCCCTGCCGCGGCCGGGCTGTCAGTGGCGGCGGCTAAAGTCCCTGGCATGGCACGGATTGTGGTGATCGGCTCCGGGATGGGTGCGATGGCGTCCGCCGCCCGGCTGGCCGTCGCGGGCCACCGCGTGGCGGTGTACGAGCGCGCGGCGACGTACGGCGGCGCGCTGGGCAGGTTCGAGCGGGACGGCTTCGTCTTCGACACGGGGCCGGGCCTGCTGCACCTGCCCGCCGTGTACCGGGACCTGTTCGCCAAGACCGGCAAGGAATCCCTTGAGCAGTGCGTCGGGCTCGCCCCGGTGGACCCGGCGAGCCGCCACCTCTTCGCCGACGGTACGGATATCTCGCTGCCCAACGCCTCGCGCGCCGGAGTCGTTTCCGCGCTGGACGCGGCACTCGGCGCGGGGTCCGGTGAGCGCTGGGGCGAATTCCTGAACCGGGCCCGCGACGCGTGGGACCGGACCAGACGGCCGCTGCTCGAAGAACCCCTGCGCCCGGCCTGGCAGGTGCTCGACCGTGACCCGTACCCCTCGGTGCCCCGGCGCAGGATGCTGCGGCGCGACCGCCGGGCGGCCACGGTCGCGGAGATCGGCGCGTGGGAGCTGGCGGACCCCAGGCTGGCCGCCCTGCTGGACAGTTACGCCCTGGCGTACGGACTCGATCCGCGCACCGCGCCCGCGGCCGCCGCCGTCCTGCCGTACATGGAGCAGACCTTCGGCAGCTGGTACGTGCGCGGCGGGATGCGGGAGCTGGCGCGGGCGCTGTACGAACGGTGCCTGGCCCGGAAGGTCGAGTTCGCCTTCGGCGCCGAGGTCGTCGCGGTCACGGAGAAGGACGGCCGCGCGGCGGGCGTGGAGCTGGCCGACGGCACGGTCGCCGAAGCCGACTCGGTGGTCTTCGGGGGCGACCCCCGTCTGCTCGGCGGTATGACACCCGGGCGCGAGGTGTGGGCCTCGGGTGACGTCGTCCCGGGACCTGTGCCCCCGAGCCGGCTCACCGTGTTCCTCGCGCTGCACGGCGGCCGCCGGGACGGCACCGCTCACCGGACGGTGGTCCACTCCCCCGACGCCGGTGCGGAGGCGTCGGCGGCTTTCGCCGGCGAGCACGCCGAGCGCCCCACCGTCACGGTGCTGCGGCCCGACGACCCGCTGACCCGCCCGGACGACGCGCACGAGGCCGTCACGCTCACGGCGACCGTCGCCCCGCAGGGGCCCGTCGACTGGACGGACGAAGTACTGGTCGCCCGGTACGCCGACAAGGTGGCCGAGGCCGCCCTCGCGGCCGTGCCGGACCTGCGGGAGCGCCTGCTGTGGCGCGAGGTCCGCACCCCGGCCGACACGGCGGAGGCGACCGGCGCACCGGGGGGTTCCGTGCCGGCGCCCTCGCTGGCGGGCGCCGGAGGCCGTCTGCTGCACCCGGGCAACAGCACGCGGCTGCCCGGCCTCCTGCTGGCCGGAGGCTGGGCGCATCCGGGCGGCGGACTGGCGCACGCCGGAATGTCGGGTGCTCTCGTCGCGGGGCTCGTCGTCGAGGGAGAGGGCTTCCGGGGCTCGCAGTAGGGGCGCAGGAGGGCTGGGGCTGGAGCGCTGGGGCTGGAGGGTTACGGGCCCGTCAGGTCAGGTTCAGTAGCGGTACTGCTCGTTGTAGCCGGTGGTGTCGTAGCCGTTCTGGTACGGCTCCTGGGGCGGCTGCTCGGTGCCGACGAAGGGCTGCTCGCCGTCGCGCTGCTGCGGGACCCACACACCGCCGGGCGGTGTCTCGTTGCCGTACTGCTGGGCTCCGTAGTCCTGACCGCCGTACTCCTGCGTGCCGTACTGCTGCGTGCCATACTCCTGCGTGCCATACGGCTGGGTGCCGATGTACGGGTCCGAGTAGGCGGCGTACTGCTGCTGGCCGGGCGAGTAGTCGTACTGGCCGGTGTACGTCTCCTGGTTCGGCTGCTGGTCGTAGCCGGAGTAGGTGTCGTACGTGTCGTAGCCGGCGCCGAACACGTCACTCTGGGGCTGCTGCTGACCGGCCGCGTACGCCGCCGCGTCGTACACGCCGTACTGCCCGGTCTCGTCCGGCAGCGGCTGCGTCGCCGCGAACACCGGCTCCGGTGGGGCCACCGGCTCGTACTCGAGGTCCGACACCTCCAGCGTCGGCTCCTGCTCGACGGGCCGCGCACCGCGCTTGCGGCGGCGGCTCTCACCCGGCTTGCCGCCGATCGCCCAGCCGGTCGAGAAGCCGCGGCGGAACGACAGCGTGACGTACGTCTGGCCGACCGCGAAGGCGACAGCGCCGCCCGCGATCACGATCACGGACGGCATCAGCACACCGAGGACCACACCCATGAAGCCGGCGAAGGCCAGCAGCCGCCACCTCAGCCGCGCCTTGTACTGCAACAGCACTTCGCCGAGCAGCCACAGTGCGACAACTCCGAACGCGATGTAGAGGACCGCCCAGCCCATGCCCGCCCCTCTCCTACGGCCGCCGCCGTGAAGGGTGGCGGGTACGGCCGGTCAGGACTGCTCGTGCAGTCCGAGATTCTCGTAGATCTCAAGCGTCGCCGTGGAGTTGTTGAGCGTGATGAAGTGCAATCCGGGTACTCCCTCGGAGAGCAGCCTCGCGCAGAACTCCGTGGCGAACTCGATCCCAATGGAGCGTACAGCCGCCGGATCGTCCTTGACGGCGAGGATCCGCTCTTTCACGGCGGGCGGGAAGTGCGCGTTGCTGAGCTGGGGCAGCCTGGCGAGCTGTTTGACACCCGTCACCGGCATCACTTCGGGGATGATCGGCGTCTCACAGCCGGCGGCCGCGACCCGGTCGCGCAGCCGCAGGTAGCTCTCCGGCTCGAAGAACATCTGCGTGATCGCGTAGTCGGCGCCGGCGCGGCACTTGTCCACGAAGTGCGCGATGTCGGTGTCCCAGTCGGTCGAGCGCGGGTGCATCTCGGGGAAGGCCGCGACGCCCACGCAGAAGTCGCCGGACTCCTTGATGAGCCGGACCAGGTCGGCGGCGTACCGCACACCCTCCGGGTGCTCCACCCACTCGCCCATCGGATCGCCGGGCGGGTCTCCGCGCACGGCGAGGATGTTCCGGATCCCGGCGTCCGCGTACTGGCCGATCATGTTGCGCAGTTCGGCGACGGAGTGGTCCACGGCCGTGAGGTGCGCGACGGGGGTGAGCGTGGAGTCGGAGGCGATCTGCTCGGTGGCCCCGACGGTGCCGGCCCGGGTGGATCCGCCTGCCCCGTACGTCACGGAGACGAAGCTGGGGGCCACTGCCTCGACCCGGCGCAGCGCGTTCCAGAGGTTCCGCTCACCCTTTTCGGTCCTGGGCGCGAAGAACTCGAACGAGTACGAGGTTTTGCCGGTCGCGAGCAGATCACGCACGGTGAGTGCGTGATCCGTCCTGGTCGAAGCGGTGCCAAGGGCCATACCCGCAGATTAACCAGGGCTCAGCGAGGACCCGCACTGGAGCGGGTAATTTGTCCATATTGCCGGGTTATTGTCCACCCATCGGACAATCCGTGGACGGTCGTTGACGGTTATCCGGCGTACGCCCTGACCCGCTTCGCCAGCGCCGCCGCGGCGGCGGCCGGGTCGTCGGCCTCGGTGATCGCGCGGACGACCACGACCCTGCGGGCGCCCGCGTCCAGCACCTCGTCGAGATTGCCCGCGTCGATGCCGCCGATCGCGAACCACGGCCGGTCCTGGCGCAGCCCGGCGGCGTACCGGACGAGGCCGAGGCCCGGGGCGTACCGGCCGGGCTTGGTGGGGGTGGGCCAGCAGGGCCCCGTGCAGAAGTAGTCCACGCCGGGCTCGGCCACGGCGGCGTCGACCTCGGACTCGCCGTGCGTGGAGCGGCCGACGAGGATGCCGGCGCCGAGGATCGCCCGAGCGGCCGGGACGGGCAGGTCGCCCTGTCCCAGGTGCAGCACACCCGCGCCGCTCGCGTGGGCCACGTCGGCGCGGTCGTTCACGGCGAGCAGCTTGCCGTGCCTGCGGCAGGCGTCGTCGAAGACCCGGAGGTGCTCCAGCTCCTCGCCGGCCTCCATGCCCTTGTCGCGCAGCTGCACGATGTCCACGCCGGAGGACAGGACGGCGTCCAGGAACTCGGGGAGGTCGCCCTGTCGCTTGCGCGCGTCCGTGCACAGGTACAGCCGGGCATCGGCGAGCCGCTCGCGCGCGGCGGCGCCGTCCGTGGACGCGTGCGTGGACGTGGACGCGGACGTGGGCATGGCGGTGTCCCCCCGTTGGTGGGCGGTGTGCGGGCCGGCGATGGCCCGCACACCGCGTGCGGTTGTGTCGGCTGAGGTCAGACGGCCAGCGCCTGGGCGCGCCGCTTCACCTCCGTGCCGCGATTCTCACTCAACGCCTGCGCGGGGGTTCCCGGCAGGGTCGGGTCGGGAGTGAAGAGCCACTCGAGCATCTCTTCGTCGGAGAAGCCGTCGTCCCTCAGGAGCGTCAGGGTCCCTGCGAGACCCTTGACCACCTTGTCGCCGTCGATGAAGGCGGCAGGCACCTGAAGCACCCTGTTCTCTCCGCGGCGTACGGCGATCAGCTGGCCTTCCTTGACCAGCTGCCGGACGCGCGTCACCTCGACATCGAGCTTTTCCGCGATGTCGGGGAGGTTGAGCCAGGCGGGGACGAGAGCATCGATCTTTGCGTCAATCTCGGTCACGGGACAAGCGTGCCATCTTGGACTGACAGCCGGTAGTCGGGGCCTGCCGTCCGGGTCCCGGTGACCGCCTAAAGGGTGGCCGACTTGAGCGGTACGGACGGATCGGCGGCCCGGTCGGGGTCCAGCCGGGCACCCGACGCGATGAGCCTGCGGCCCTGCGCGAGGTCGCGCGGCCTGGCCACGGTGAGGAGCGCGACGAGCGCCCCCTCGCTGCTCAGCCAGCACACCGACCAGGCGGCGCCGGCCGGGTCGCCGCGCCACACCGTCGTGTCCGCGCCGGTGTGGTGGCCCGCGTACTGCACGAAGCGGCCGAACTGCTCGGACCAGAAGTACGGGACCGGGTCGTAGTCCTGCGGTGTCTCGCCGATGATGTTCGCCGCGACGGCGCGCGGTCCCTGGAGCGCGTTGTCCCAGTGGTGGACGAGCAGGCGTTCGCCGTAGCGGGCGGAGGGGAAGGAGGCGCAGTCCCCGACGGCGTACACGTCGGGCCGGGAGGTGCGCAGGCGGGCGTCGGCGGTGACGGAGCCGTCGGGGCCGAGGGCGATGCCGGAGCCGGCGAGCCAGGCCGTCGCGGGCCTGGCGCCGATGCCGACGACCACCGCGCCGGCCGCGAGCCGCCGTCCGTCGGCGAGGACGACAGTGCCGGGCTCGATCCGCGCGACGGGCGCGCCGGTGAGCAGTTCGGCGCCGCTCTCGGCGTACCAGGCGGCCATGGGGGCGGCGACCTCGGCGGGCATGGTGCCCGCGAGCGGCCGGTCCGCCGCCTCGACGACGGTCACCGCGCAGCCCGCCTCGCGGGCGGCCGTGGCGAACTCCGCCCCGATCCAGCCGGCCCCGACGACCACGATGTCGCGCTTCCGGTCGAGCACCGGCCGCAGCCGGGCCGCGTCGTCGAGGGTGCGCAGGAGATGGACCCCCTGAACGCCCTCGCTGCCGGGCAGCGTGATGGGCAGCGCACCGGTGGCGGCGACCAGCACGTCGTACGGAACGGGGCCCGAGGGGGTGTCGATCTCGTGCGCCGCAGGGCGCGCGCCCGTCACTTCGCGCCCCAGGTGGAGTTCGATGCCGAGCGCCTCGAAATCGACGTCGAAGGCCGACCCCTCGGCCGTGCCGAGCAGCACCGCCTTGGACAGGGGCGGCCTGTCGTACGGCTGATGCGGCTCGGCGCCGATCAGCGTGACGGAGCCGGTCCAGTCCTGCTCGCGCAGGGCCACGGCGGTCTGCACGCCGGCCATTCCCGCGCCGACGATGACGACGCGCCGCTCTGCCTGCCTCTGGTCACTCACCCGGTCACTGTAGGACGGCACGTCCCGCCGCTCTCAAGGCCACGAAGGGGAGATCTCTGACACACCGTCACAGGAACGCCGCCGGCAGCTCCTCGACGACGCTCGTCCCACTGCCTTCCTGGGACTCCCACGCCCACGTCTCCTCCAGCCGCACGCGCCCGTCGGGGAGGCCGACGACGGTGGACGTGCAGTGGCCCGACGAGGTGGTGCCGTCGTGCTTGAGCTGGACGTAACGGAAGTCGAGCGCGTCGCCCTCGCGCGTGCCGACGAGGTGGCCGCGTACGACGTCGCCGCCCGCGTACTCGGCCCAGATCCGGCCGTCGTCCTCGTGATACGTGAACCGGGTCCGGGTCCCCACCTGACCGGGTGCCTGGTCGGCGACCGGAGAGAGGACGAGTCCGTCGAGCGAGCGGGCCACAGCGATTGCTCCCTTACAGCGCGTTGGGGCCGGGCGTTAGGGTGGCCACCGTACTGCTGCGGCCCGGGGAAAGATCACCGGGCTCCCAGCAGGACATACCACTCGCGGGAGTCCGGGCGTACCGGGCTGAGAGGGAGGCTGGGCGGCCTCCGACCGTACGAACCTGATCCGGGTCATGCCGGCGAAGGGAGGGGCTGGACGCCCATGTCGCGTACATCAGACGTCCTCGTTGTCGGGGGCGGAATCATCGGCCTGGTCACGGCGTGGCGGGCCGCGCAGCGGGGTTTGCGCGTCGCTGTCGCCGATCCGGAGCCGGGCGGCGGTGCAGCGCGGGTCGCGGCCGGAATGCTCGCCGCCGTCACCGAGCTGCACTACGGCGAGCAGACGCTGCTCGGCCTCAATCTCGCGTCCGCCGAGCGCTACCCGGCGTTCGTCGCCGAGCTGGAAGCGGCGAGCGGGCAGGGCACCGGCTACCGCGCCTGCGGCACACTCGCCGTCGCGCTCGACACGGACGACCGCGCCCACCTGCGCGAACTCCACGCCCTCCAGCGCCGCTCCGGCCTGGAGTCGGAGTGGCTCACGGGGCGCGAATGCCGCCGTCTTGAGCCGATGCTCGCGCCGGGCGTGCGCGGGGGTCTGCGCGTGGACGGGGACCACCAGGTCGACCCGAGGCGGCTGGCCGCTGCCCTGCTGGCGGCCTGCGAGCGGGCCGGGGTGGTCTGGCACCGTGACTGGGCCGAACGGCTCTCAGTGGTACGGGGACGGGCCTCCGGGGCCGTACTGGCGGACGGGACGGAGCTCGCGGCAGGCCAGGTGGTGCTGGCGGCGGGAAGCCTCAGTGGCAGGCTCGGCGGCGTACCGGAAGAGGTGCTGCCGCCGGTACGGCCGGTGAAGGGCCAGGTGCTGCGGCTGGCCGTGCCGCCCGCGTACGCGCCATTCCTGAGCCGGACGGTGCGTGCGGTGGTGCGGGGCAGCCACGTGTATCTCGTGCCGCGCGAGAACGGCGAGCTGGTCGTCGGCGCGACCAGCGAGGAACTCGGCTGGGACACGACGGTCACGGCGGGCGGCGTGTACGAGCTGCTGCGCGACGCGCACGAGCTGGTGCCCGGGATCACCGAACTGCCGCTGACGGAGACCCGCGCGGGGCTGCGCCCCGGCTCCCCCGACAACGCGCCGCTGCTCGGGCCGACCGCACTGCCGGGGCTTCATCTGGCCACTGGGCACTACCGCAACGGGGTGCTGCTCACGCCGGTCACGGGCGATGCGATGGCTGACGTGCTGGCCGGCGGGGAGCTGCCGGAAGAGGCGCGTCCGTTCAGCCCACTGCGTTTCGCGCCGACCCCTGCGTCGTCACCCGCTTCCCCCACCTCCCCCACCTCTCCCGTCTCCTCCACCTCCCCCGTCTCCGTACCGCAGGAGCAGCCCGTATGACCATCTCCGTGAACGGCGAGACTCGCGAGGTCGTCGCCGGTACGACGCTGGGCGCACTCGTCGCGACCCTCACGCGGGCCCCTTCGGGGGTCGCCGCCGCCCTCAACGAAACCGTCGTACCGCGCGGTCAGTGGGATTCCACCGCGCTCGGCGACGGCGACCGCATCGAAGTCCTCACCGCAGTCCAGGGAGGCTGAGCCATGGCCGACGACCTTCTGACCATCGGCGACGCCACGTTCTCGTCGCGCCTGATCATGGGAACGGGCGGTGCGCCGAGCCTCGACGTACTGGAACGTTCACTGGTCGCGTCCGGGACCGAACTGACGACTGTCGCGATGCGGCGGCTGGATCCGAGCGTCCAGGGGTCGGTGCTCTCCGTTCTGGAGAAGCTCGGCATCCGGGTGCTGCCGAACACAGCGGGGTGCTTCACGGCGGGCGAGGCCGTGCTGACCGCGCGCCTCGCGCGGGAGGCGCTGGGTACGGACTGGGTGAAGCTCGAGGTCGTCGCCGACGAGCGGACGCTGCTGCCCGATCCGATCGAGCTGCTGGACGCGGCGGAGACGCTGGTGGACGACGGCTTCACTGTGCTGCCGTACACGAACGACGATCCGGTGCTCGCGCGGAAGCTGGAGGATGTGGGGTGCGCGGCGATCATGCCGCTGGGGTCGCCGATCGGATCCGGTCTTGGCATCCGTAACCCGCACAACTTCCAGCTGATCGTCGAGCACGCGCGCGTGCCGGTCGTTCTGGACGCGGGTGCGGGCACGGCGTCGGACGCGACGCTGGCGATGGAGCTGGGGTGCGCGGCGGTGATGCTGGCGTCGGCGGTGACGCGGGCGCAGGAACCGGTGCTGATGGCTGAGGCGATGCGGCACGGGGTGGAGGCGGGGCGGCTGGCGTACCGGGCCGGGCGGATTCCCCGGCGGCACTTCGCCGAGGCGTCTTCGCCTGCGGCGGGCCGCGCGGCCCTGGACCCGGAACGCCCGGCGTTCTGAAACTGGGGCTCCGCCCCAGACCCCGGTCCTCAAACGCCGGAGGGGCTGGATGGTGCCGCTGAACGGGCAAATCCAGCCCGTCCGGCGTTTGAGGACACGCCCGTAGGGCGTCCGGGGGTCTGGGGGCTTGCCCCCGGTTCGGGAAGGGGCGGGGTGGGGAACAGGCCCGCCACAGGCGCCCCCGTACGCGCCTCCGCCCCGCTGTCACAGCTCCGCTGCAATGCCGCCCCACCAAACCCGCACCCGCAAGAGGTGTCAGCGGCGGCTCGTAGACTCACCCCGTGGATACGACCCTTCAGGACCCGCTCGTCGGGCACGTGCTCGACGGCCGCTACCGCGTCGATGCGCGCATCGCCGTCGGCGGCATGGCCACGGTCTACCGGGCCGTCGACACCCGCCTCGACCGCGTGCTCGCCCTCAAGGTGATGCACCCCGCCCTCGCCGATGACGCCTCCTTCGTGGACCGGTTCATCCGGGAGGCCAAGTCGGTGGCCCGGCTCGCGCACCCGAATGTGGTCGGCGTCTTCGACCAGGGGACGGACGGGTCGTACGTCTACCTCGCGATGGAGTACGTCGCCGGCTGCACCCTGCGTGACGTACTGCGTGAGCGCGGCGCCCTCCAGCCCCGTGCCGCCCTCGACATCCTGGAGCCCGTGCTCGCCGCGCTCGGCGCGGCACACCGTGCCGGATTCGTGCACCGGGACATGAAGCCCGAGAACGTTCTGATCGGGGACGACGGGCGCGTCAAGGTCGCCGACTTCGGTCTCGTACGGGCCGTCGACACGATCACCAGCACCACCGGCTCCGTCCTCGGCACCGTCTCGTATCTCGCACCCGAGCAGATTGAGCACGGCACCGCCGACACCCGCGCGGACGTCTACGCCTGTGGTGTCGTGCTGTACGAGATGCTGACCGGAGCCAAGCCGCACACCGGCGGCACCGCCGCGCAGGTGCTCTACCAGCACCTGCACGACGACGTGCCCGCCCCGTCCGCCGCCGTGCCCGGGCTCCCCGTCGAGCTGGACGAGCTGGTCGCGGGCGCCACCGCACGCAACCCGGAGATCCGTCCGTACGACGCCGTGGCTCTCCTCGCGCAGGCCCGGGAAGCGCGCGCCGCGCTCAGCGACGAGCAGCTCGACGCGGTGCCTCCGCAGGCCCGCGCGGAGGTGACGCACAACGGCGCCGACGACCGTACGAGCGTCATCCCGCGGGCCATCGGGCAGGGGAACGGCGATGGGGACGGCAGCGGCAACGGCACTGCCGAGCCCCTCCACCGCACCAGTCGCCTCCAGATGCCCCCGCCGCAGCCCGCGCCCCCGAGGCGCGCTTTCGCGCCGAGACGCGGCCTGCTCGCGATCGTCGCCGCCGTCCTGCTCGTCCTCGGTACCGGCGCCGGTGTCTGGTACATCAACTCGGGGCAGTTCACCCGCGTCCCCTCCCTCCTGGGTCAGTCGGAGAAGGAGGCCGCCAAGCGGCTCTCTGCCGCCGGTCTCGACGTGAAGGAGGTGCGGCGCGAGTACAGCGAGACGTACGAACGCGGCACCGTCATGAACAGCGACCCGGCCTCCCGCGCCCGCATCCGCGACAACGGCTCCGTCACGCTGGTCGTCTCGCGCGGCCCGGAGACGGTGAAGGTCCCCGACGTGGAGGGGCTGCCGCTCGCCGAGGCCAAGGGTGAGCTCAAGAAGGCAGGTCTGGCCCCCGGCATCGTCACCAGGGCGTTCAGCGAGGACGTACCACAGGGCTCCGTCGTGAGTACGGACCCGCGCGCCGGCACCGAGCGGCACCCGGACTCCGCGATCGCCATGGTCGTCAGCAAGGGCTCCCCCGTGGAGGTGCCCGACGTGACCGGCGAGAGCGTGGAGGACGCCACGTCGGAGCTGGAGGACGCCGGGTTCACCGTGAAGGTGGCGTCCGGGCGGGTCACCTCGCAGGAGGAGGCCGGGTCCGTCGCCAGGCAGTCCGCGGCCGAGGGTGCGCGGCTCGCCAAGGGCGACACCATCACGCTCACCGTCTCCAAGGGGCCGCGCATGATCCCCGTGCCCGATGTCGTCGGGGAGAAGGTCGAGGACGCGAAGAGCACGCTCAAGGCGGCGGGCTTCGAGGTCGAGGTGGACCGTCCCTTCCTCTCCTTCAGCGACGAGATCGCGAGCCAGTCGGTCAGGGAGGGCGACGAGGCCCCGGAGGGCAGCACGATCACCATCAGGACCAAGGGCGGCCTGTAGGCGAGAGACGGGAAAGCGGGAAGGCGGGAAGACAAGAGGCTCCTGATGCCCTGGCATCCTTGACGGCGATGAGCAACGCACCTTTCCCCTCCCGAAACCCCGTCGGCGGCCATGTGCCCGTGGCCGGTGGCCTCGCCACGAACGGTCTCGCGTACGCCCGTGAAATGGGCGCCGAGGCCGTGCAGGTCTTCGTCGCCAACCCGCGCGGCTGGGCGACACCCACCGGAAATCCGGCACAGGACGAACTGTTCCGCGCGGCCTGCGCCGCCGAACGGATACCGGCGTACGTCCATGCCCCGTACCTGATCAACTTCGGCTCGCACACCGAGGCGACCGTCGAGCGGTCCGTGGAATCGCTGCGGCACTCACTGCGCCGCGGCCGCGAGATCGGCGCGCTGGGCGTGGTGGTGCACACCGGCTCCGCGACCGGCGGCCGGCCGCGCTCCGAGGCACTCGCGCAGGTACGCACCTACCTGCTGCCGCTCCTCGACGAGCTGACGCACGACGACGACCCGTTCCTGCTGCTCGAATCGACGGCGGGCCAGGGCGCGTCGCTGTGCTCGCGCACCTGGGACTTCGGCCCGTACTTCGAGGCGCTCGACGCCCACCCCAAACTCGGCGTCTGCCTCGACACGTGCCACATCTACGCGGCGGGGCACGACCTCGCGGGGCCCGGCGGGATGAAGCAGACGCTGGACCTGCTGGTGGACACGGTCGGCGAGGGCCGGCTCAAGCTGATCCACGCCAACGACTCCAAGGAAGGCGTCGGCGCCCACAAGGACCGCCACGAGAACATCGGCTCCGGCCACATCGGCGAGGACCCTTTCCGGGAGCTGTTCTCGCACCCGGCGACCGAGGGCGTGCCGCTGACGATCGAGACGCCCGGCGGCAAAGAGGGCCATGCGGCCGATGTGGCGCGACTGAAGGAGCTACGTGGATTCTGAGGACTTCTGAAGTCCATCGAGGGATACCGGGAATACCCCAGACAACGGCGTACTCGCCCTGTGGCCGGGCGCGATGGACGCGCACCTCACCGACGCGATGTTCTGGGGCGTACTGGCCTTCGCGCTCTTCGCCGCCTTCATCATCACCACACCCGTCAACAAGTGGATGATCGGCCGCGGCAAGGGCCACGCCGTGGTCCACCAGTACCACCACTGACACGCGGGGAAGGCGGAGGCGGAACGGACGGCTCCGGCGCTACAGCTCGGGGCCGTCCCCCGGCTCCTCCTGGTACGAGTACCGCTGCTCACGCCAGGGGTCGCCGACGTTGTGGTAGCCGCGCTCCTCCCAGAAGCCCCGGCGGTCCGCCGTCATGTACTCGACACCCCGGACCCACTTGGGCCCCTTCCAGGCGTACAGATGCGGTACGACCAGGCGCAGCGGGAAACCATGCTCGGCGGTGAGCAGCTCACCGCCCTTGTGGGTGGCGAAGATGGTCCGCTCGGAAGTGAAGTCCGCGAGCCGCAGATTCGCGCTGAAGCCGTACTCGGCCCAGACCATGACATGGGTGACGCTCGGCGCGGGGGGCGCGAGTTCGACGAGTGTACGAGCGAGTACGCCACCCCATTCGGCCCCAAGCATGCTGAATTTCGTGACGCAGTGCAGATCGGCCTCGACCGTGGCGAACGGGAGCGCCGAGAACTGCTCGTGGTTCCAGCAGTGCTTGTCGCCGTCCGCCGTCGCGCCGAATATGCGGAACTCCCAGCGATCCGGCTTGAATTTGGGTACAGGACCGTAGTGGGTGACGGGCCAGCCACGCTGCAACCGCTGCCCCGGCGGAAGCTCGGGCTGCGCTGATTCGTGATGTTCCCGGCTTTCCGGCTGACCCATGACTCCATGGTGACAGACGGCGAAGGGTGGTCATGACCAGGTCTGACCCTATTCGGGGCAACTCATAATAAGCCTGCACTTACTGGACGCCCCTCACCCGCGATGCAAGGATGCGCGAAACCTGCCCAGTACCACGCGTGGAAGGAGCCTCTGCGATGCAGGGCGACCCCGAGGTCATCGAATTCCTCAACGAGCAGCTGACCGCCGAGCTGACTGCCATCAACCAGTACTTCCTGCACGCCAAGATGCAGGACAACTTCGGCTGGACGAAGCTCGCGAAGTACACCCGGGCCGAGTCGTTCGACGAGATGAGGCACGCGGAGACACTCACCGACCGGATTCTCTTCCTGGACGGCCTGCCGAATTACCAGCGGCTCTTCCATGTGCGGGTCGGCCAGACCGTCACCGAGATGTTCCAGGCGGACCGGCAGATCGAGGTCGAGGCGATCGACCGCCTCAAGCGCGGCATCGAGGTGATGCGAGCCAAGGGCGACATCACCTCGGCGAACATCTTCGAGGACATCCTCAAGGACGAAGAGCACCACATCGACTATCTCGACACCCAGCTGGAGCTGGTCAACAAGCTCGGTGAGTCGCTCTACATCGCCCAGCTGATCGAGCAGCCGGAGAGCTGACCAGGAGCTGGCCAGAAGCAGGCCTCGGTGGGCCTCCCCCGCGTGTCGTCAGGCCGCTTCGGAGAGGGGCGTCTCGACGAGGGCGGTCTCGGCCAGGGCCGTCTCGGCGAGGGCCGTCTCGCCCTTCTCGATCAGTGCGCGGCGCGGGCACGCGCCGCGGCCGAGCAGCCCCTGGATCGTGCGTACGCAGGAGCCGCAGTCCGTTCCCGCCTTGCTGACCGACGCTATCTGGCGCGGTGTGCAGGCACCGGCGGCAGCGTGCTCCTTGATCTGCTGATCCGTTACGCCGAAGCAGGAACAGACGAACACGCGGCACACCTCCTGACACGGGCGAGGGGGGACGACCAATCGATAAGGTGAACCTAACCTTACCCGCCGTCCCCCGCACACAAAAGCCCCGGATACGGCTGTGGGGCGCGGATCACATTCGATCCGCGCCCCACAGCCGTTCGGTGCTTCTACCGCCTACTGATCGCGGTACATCTCGGCGACCAGGAACGCCAGGTCCAGGGACTGGCTGCGGTTGAGACGCGGGTCGCAGGCCGTCTCGTAGCGCTGGTGCAGGTCGTCGACGAAGATCTCGTCGCCGCCGCCCACGCACTCCGTGACGTCGTCACCGGTCAGCTCGACGTGGATGCCGCCCGGGTGCGTACCGAGGCCCTTGTGCACCTCGAAGAAGCCCTTGACCTCGTCAAGTACGTCGTCGAAGCGACGCGTCTTGTGGCCGGAGGCAGCCTCGTAGGTGTTGCCGTGCATCGGGTCGGTCACCCACGCCACGGCCGCGCCGGACGCCGTGACCTTCTCGACCAGCTCGGGGAGCTTGTCACGGACCTTGTCGGCGCCCATGCGGACGACGAAGGTCAGCCGGCCGGGCTCGCGGTCCGGGTCGAGCTTGTCGACGTAACTCAGCGCCTCGTCGACCGTGGTCGTCGGGCCGAGCTTCACGCCGATCGGGTTGCGGATCTTCGAGGCGAACTCGATGTGCGCGCCGTCGAGCTGGCGGGTGCGCTCACCGATCCAGAGCATGTGGCCCGATACGTCGTACAGGTGGCCCGTACGCGAATCGACCCTGGTCAGGGCGGTCTCGTAGTCCATGAGCAGCGCCTCGTGCGAGGCGTAGAACTCGACCGTGCGGAACTCCGCCGGGTCGGTCCCCGCTGCCTTCATGAAGTTCAGCGCGTTGTCGATCTCGCGGGCGAGCTGCTCGTAACGCTGCCCGGAGGGCGACGACTTCACGAAGTCCTGGTTCCAGGCGTGCACCTGGCGCAGGTCGGCGTAACCGCCGGTGGTGAAGGCGCGTACGAGGTTCAGCGTCGAGGCGGACGCGTGGTACATCCGCTTCAGCCGCTCGGGGTCCGGGATACGGGCCTTCTCGGTGAACTCGAAGCCGTTGACGGAGTCGCCGCGGTAGGTCGGCAGGGTGATGCCGTCGCGGGTCTCGGTCGACTTGGAGCGGGGCTTGGAGTACTGGCCGGCGATCCGGCCCACCTTCACGACGGGCACGGAGGCGGCGTACGTCAGTACCGCGCCCATCTGGAGAAGGGTCTTGAGCTTGTTTCGGATGTGGTCGGCGGATACAGCGTCGAAGGCCTCGGCGCAGTCGCCGCCCTGCAACAGGAACGCCTCGCCCTTGGCGACGGCTCCCAGTCGGGCGCGCAGCTGGTCGCACTCGCCCGCGAAGACGAGCGGCGGATACGACTCGAGGTCCGCGATCACATCGCGCAGAGCCTCGGCATCGGGGTACTCAGGCTGCTGCGCCGCGGGAAGGTCTCGCCAGGTGTTGCCACCGTCGGGGGTGGTCTTAGCGTTCACGGTCACCTTGACAACACTACGGGGTCAGCTCGCCATGCCATTGCCTGGCTCACCAGATGAGACGGAGGATACAGCGGAGACACGGGGAGACAGCGGGGGCCCGAACGGCCCGGCGCAGGTCCGGGGGAACCCGGCGCTGATCCGGCGCTGCGACATGCGTGACGCCGACGATCCGGTCCGCTAGGGTGCGGAGCATGTTCGCGCAGACGACTCAGACCTGGTGGTGGACCGCTCATCCGGCGGCCCACTGAACAATCGCGCGCAACACCGAATCGCGAAGGCCGCCCGAGGGGCGGCCTTTGGTGTTTCCCAGGGGCTGTTCCTCTCCACCCGGATCCACCCGGATCCACCCGGATCGCATGGTCCCCCGGAAGGAACACCACAGATGCTCATCAGCACCCTCCTCGACGACACCCGCCCCTTCGCCCTCCTACGCAGGCGGACCCCCGGCCACGACCACGACACCGTCGAGCTCCTGATCGGAGACGTGCACGAGGCCGCGCGCCTGGCCGACATCCCGGCCGGCACCGACGGCATGCCCGTGCTCGCGCTGGTGCCGTTCCGGCAGATCAGGGAGCGCGGGTTCGACGTACCCGACGACGGGACGCCCCTGAGTGTCCTAATCGCGGACGAGACGTACGCGCTGCCGCTGGACGACGTCCTCGCGCAGCTTCCCGCGCACGACGTGCGGGTGAGGGGCGGGGCCTTCGACGTCGAGGACGAGGAGTACGCCGGGATCGTGCGGCGGGTCATCAAGGACGAGATCGGGCGCGGCGAGGGTGCGAACTTCGTCATCCGCCGCACCTTCGAGGGTGAAATCCCCGGGTTCTCGCGAGCGGACGCACTGGCGCTCTTCCGGCGGCTGCTCGCCGGTGAGCGGGGCGCGTACTGGACGTTCGTCGTGCACACCGGGCAACGCACGCTGGTCGGCGCGAGCCCCGAAGTGCACGTCCGGATGAGCGGCGGGACCGTCGTGATGAACCCCATCAGCGGTACGTACCGCTATCCCTCGGACGGGCCGAGCGCCGAGGGCCTCCTGGACTTCCTCGACGACGGCAAGGAGACCGCCGAGCTCTCGATGGTCGTCGACGAAGAGCTCAAGATGATGTGCACCGTCGGTGACAGAGGCGGGGTCGTGGTCGGCCCGCGGCTCAAGGAGATGGCCCATCTCGCGCACACCGAGTACGAGTTGCGGGGCCGGTCGTCGCTCGATGTGCGGGAGGTCCTGAAGGAGACGATGTTCGCGGCGACCGTCACCGGGTCGCCGGTGCAGAACGCCTGCCGCGTCATCGAGCGGTACGAGCCCGGTGGCCGCGGCTACTACGCGGGCGCACTGGCCCTCATCGGCCGTGACGCGGGCGGCGCCCAGACCCTGGATTCGCCCATCCTCATCCGTACCGCCGACATCGCGCCGGACGGCCGGCTGCGGGTGCCGGTCGGCGCGACGCTGGTGCGCGACTCGGACCCGTACAGCGAGGTCGCCGAGACGCACGCCAAGGCGGCGGGGGTGCTGGCGGCGCTGGGCGTGCGCCCCGGCAGGCCCGAGCACGAGGGCGTACGGCCGAAGCTGGCGGACGATCCGCGCGTACGGGAGGCGCTGGACTCGCGGCGGGCGTCCCTCGCCCCCTTCTGGCTGCGGATGCAGGAGCGCTCGTCAACCCTGGCCGGGCACGCGCTGGTGATCGACGCGGAGGACACGTTCACGGCGATGCTCGCGCACCTGCTGCGCTCGTCGGGTCTCGATGTGACCGTACGGCGGTACGACGAGCCGGGCCTGCGGGAGGCCGCGCTCGCGCACGAGGGACCTGTGGTGCTCGGTCCCGGGCCCGGCGACCCCTCCGACGCGGGTGACGCGAAGATGCGGTTCCTGCGGGGACTCACGGCGGAGCTGGTGCGCGAGCACCGGCACGGGCTGCTCGGGGTCTGCCTGGGGCATGAGCTGCTGGGGGCCGAGTTGGGGCTGGAGATCGTGCGTAAGCGGGTGCCGTATCAGGGGGCGCAGACCCGGATCGACCTCTTCGGGCGGCCCGAGACCGTCGGCTTCTACAACAGCTTTGTCGCTCGCTGCGACGGGGAGCAGGCGGCGGAGCTGGCGGCGCACGGCGTCGAGGTCAGCCGCGACCCGGCCACGGGCGAGGTGCACGCCCTGCGCGGGCCGGGCTTCGCGGGCGTGCAGTTCCATCCGGAGTCGGTGCTGACGCTGCGCGGCACGGCCGCGATCACGGACCTGCTGATGCCGTCACTGCTCGACCGCCGCTAGGCGCGTGCCCTGCGGGGCTTCTTCGCCACCCCGCCCCTTCCCGAACTGGGGCGCTGCCCCAGGCCCCGGTCCTCAAACGCCGGACGGGCTGAGAGTTGCCGCTGCGCGGCAAATCCAGCCCGTCCGGCGTTTGAGGACACGCCCGCAGGGCACGCCCGGCACGCTCAGCCGAAGAAGACGCCGACCTCCTCGTAGAGGGCCGGATCCACCGTCTTCAGCCGCGCCGTAGCCTCCCCCATCGGCACCCGCACGATGTCCGTTCCCTGGAGCGCGACCATCTTGCCGAAGTCGCCGTCCCGTACCGCCTCGATCGCGTGCAGCCCGAACCGCGTCGCGAGCCACCGGTCGAAGGCGCTCGGCGTACCGCCGCGCTGGACATGCCCGAGGACGGTGGTGCGCGCTTCCTTCCCCGTCCGCTTCTCGATCTCCTTGGCGAGCCACTCGCCGACGCCCGACAACCGCACATGCCCGAACGAGTCGAGCGTGCCGTCCTTGAGGACCATCTCGCCGTCCTTGGGCATCGCGCCCTCGGCGACGACGACGATCGGCGCGTACGACGCCTTGAAACGGGACGTGATCCAGCCGCAGACGCGCTCGACGTCGAAGCGCTGCTCCGGAATGAGGATGACGTTCGCACCGCCGGCCAGGCCCGAGTGCAGGGCGATCCACCCCGCGTGCCGCCCCATGACCTCGACGACGAGCACCCGCATGTGCGATTCGGCAGTGGTGTGGAGGCGGTCGATCGCCTCCGTCGCGATGCCGACGGCGGTGTTGAAACCGAAGGTGTAGTCGGTGGCGGACAGGTCGTTGTCGATGGTCTTGGGTACGCCGACACATTTGACGCCGTACTCGTCGGACAGGCGGGTGGCGACGCCCAGCGTGTCCTCGCCGCCTATCACGATGAGCGCGTCGACCTCGCACTTGGCGAGGTTCTCCTTGACTCGGCGGATGCCGTTCTCGCTCTTGAGCGGGTTGGTGCGCGAGGAGCCGATGATGGTGCCGCCGCGAGGCAGGATGCCGCGTACGGCGGGGATGTCGAGCCGGACGGTGTCGCCTTCGAGCGGCCCGCGCCACCCGTCCCTGAAGCCGGTGAAGTCGTAGCCGTACTCCTGCACGCCCTTGCGGACGACGGCGCGGATGACCGCGTTGAGCCCGGGGCAGTCGCCTCCCCCGGTCAGTACTCCGACCCGCATTGAGTCGTCCCTTCGCCACATTCAGCAGTGCCGTGTGGCGCCACGCTAGTGGTGACTCAGGTCACAGCGACATAGGGCGTCGGGAATTCGGCGGTGGTACCGGCGACGTATCAGCGGTCGTACTAGGCGTCGTCGAGGCCGCGTTCGATCGCGTAGCGGACGAGCTCCACGCGGTTGTGCAGCTGGAGCTTGCCGAGCGTGTTCTGCACGTGGTTCTGGACGGTGCGGTGCGAGATCACCAGGCGCTCCGCGATCTGCTTGTACGACAGTCCCTTCGCGACCAGCCGCAGCACCTCGGTCTCGCGCTCGGTGAGCTGCGGTGCCTTCGGTTCGTTCGAGGAGGCGGCGGGCAGCGGGTCGGAGGCCAGCCGGCGGTACTCGCCGAGGACCAGGCCGGCCAGGCCCGGGGTGAAGACGGGGTCGCCGGCGGCCGTTCTGCGTACCGCGTCGATCAGCTCGTCCGGCCCGGCGGACTTCAGCAGATAGCCGGTCGCGCCGGACTTCACCGCTTCCAGTACGTCGGCGTGCTCACCGCTCGCGGACAGCACGAGGACGCGCAGCGCCGGGTCGGCGCCGACGAGTTCCTTGCAGACCTGGACCCCGGGCATGCCGGGGAGGTTGAGGTCGAGGACGAGGACCTGGGGCGAGACGGCCTGCGCGCGGCGCACCGCCTGCGGCCCGTCGCCCGCCGTGGCCACCACGTCGAAGCCCGCCGCGGCGAGGTCGCGGGCGACCGCGTCCCGCCACATCGGGTGGTCGTCGACGACCATCACCCTGATCGTCTGCTGTTCGTCGCTCATCGCGCCTGTCCCGCCTTCCCCCGTGGAACTTTCAATTCGACTTCAGTGCCCTGCCCCGGAACGGAGATCAGTTCGGCGGTGCCGCCGATGTCCCGCAGCCGCCCGCGGATCGACAGGGCGACGCCGAGGCGCCCCTCCCCCTCGGCCTGCGCGAGCCTGCCCTCCGGAATGCCGGGGCCGTCGTCCCGTACCGTCACGATCACTTCTTCCGGCCAGTCCTCGACCAGAATCCACGCCTGGGCGTCTTCCCCGGCGTGCCTGCGCACATTGTCCAGTGCGGCACTGACAGCCGCCGCGAGCTCCATGGCCGCCGCCGGTTCGAGCAGGACCGGGGCGCCGGGCTCGGCGAAGCTGACCTTCGACCCGGCGTGCGGGGCGAGCAGCGAGCGCAGATCACAGGGACGCGCGCCGTACGAACCCCCGTTCCCGATCTCTTCGTCGTCCACCTCGACCGTACGGACGACCGCGCCCTGCGCGGCGTCCTCGGAGGCTCGCGTCGCCGGTACGAGGCCGCTGGAGACCAGGGTGCGCAGGGCGACTTCCTGTTCCCCGGCCATCCGGCCGAGTTCGGCCGCCTCGCCGCCGAGCGAGGTGCCGCGCCGCTGCACCATGGCGAGCACCTGGAGCACGCTGTCGTGGATGTCGCGGGCGAGGCGCTCGCGCTCACGCGTGGCGGCCTCGATCTCCAGGGCGCGGGCGAGGGTGCGCTCGGAGGCGCGGGCGACCTCGACGACGTAACCGATCGCGATGGAGGCGACCCACACCAGCAGGACGTTGTGGAACGTGTCCCGGCTGGGGTGGCCGCGCTCGACGATGTTGGCGGCGGCGACGAAGGACGAGGCGAAGGCCGCCCAGCGCCAGCCGCCCTTGATGGCGAACGCGAGGACGGAACCCGCGGTCCATATCGACGGGAGGGTGGGGCCGTCGATCTGCTGCGCCTGGAAGTCGGCGAGCGGGGTGAGCATGATGCCGGTGAGGGCGATGGTGAGGTCGGCGACGAGGAATCGCTTGGTGCAACTCGCCGCGTTCGCCACCTTGGGGAGCGTGACCAGCGTCCAGACGGACATCACCGCGAGGAACGCGACGGCCACCCACGGGCGCTCGAACTTCTGCCGCGTGAACACGAACAGGAGCACCGCGTAGAGCATCGTCAGGACGCGGTAGGCGGTGAGCGCACGCCACAGCGGCTGCTCGACCGACATGCGCACGACACGTTCGCGCTGAGTCCTGGCCATCATCATCCCCACCCCTGGACGGACGCCGTTACGCGCCGGCCCGTTCCGCCTTCTCGGCCTTGGCGGCCCTCTCCGCCTTGGCGGCCTTCTCCGCGTCGGCGATCTGCCGCTTCGCCGCCGTCGCGTAGATGTCGACGTACTCCTGGCCGGAGAGCTTCATGATCTCGTACATGACCTCGTCGGTCACCGACCGCAGAATGAACCGGTCGCTGTCCATGCCGTGATAGCGGCTGAAGTCCAGCGGCTTGCCGATCTTGATCCCCGGACGCATCAGCTTGGGTACGACCTTGCCGGGCGGCTGGATCTTCTCGGTGTCGATCATCGCGACCGGGATCACGGGCGCGCCGGTGGCGAGCGCCACACGCGCGAGACCGCCCGGCTTGCCGCGGTAAAGACGGCCGTCCGGCGAGCGGGTGCCCTCCGGGTAGATGCCGAAGAGGCCGCCGCCCTTGATGACGTCGATACCTGCCTTGATCGCCGCCTCACCCGCGCCGCGCGCGCCCGAGCGGTCCACCGGAAGCTGGCCGACGCCCTTGAAGAACGCGGCGGTGAGCTTCCCTTTCACACCGGGCGAGGTGAAGTACTCCGCCTTGGCGATGAAGGTGACCTTGCGGTCGAGGACCGCGGGGAGGAAGAAGGAGTCCGAGAACGACAGGTGGTTGCTCGCGAGGATCGCGGGGCCCTCGGCGGGAATGTTCTCCAGGCCCTCCACCCAGGGTCTGAAGGCGACCTTCAGTGACCCTCCGATGGAGAACTTCATTGCGCCGTAGATCAACCGAGTGCCTTCCCTTGTCTGTCGAACTGACCATAACCCGTGCCGGGCCCGCTCTCCCTACCGACAAGGCGGCCCGACGGACCTGGTCGGTGTCGGTCCGGTCGCGTACGGTGAAGGGCATCTCGCGACACCCTCATCGCACTCATGAACAGGAGACCCCGGTGCCGGTCCTTCCTGGAGCCGAGCCGTTCCGCCACGAGGGCGGAGAGGTCGGCGTCCTCCTCTGTCACGGCTTCACCGGTTCCCCGCAGTCGATGCGTCCCTGGGCGGACCATCTGGCCGAGCGCGGACTGACCGTCTCCCTCCCGCTGTTGCCCGGCCACGGCACGCGCTGGGAGGACATGCAGCTCACGGGCTGGCAGGACTGGTACGCGGAGGTCGACCGCGAGCTGCGCGTACTGCGCGAGCAGTGCGCCCAGGTCTTCGTGTTCGGGCTCTCGATGGGCGGGGCGCTGACGCTGCGCCTGGCCGCGAAGCACGGGGACGCGGTGAGCGGGATCGCCCTGGTCAACCCGGCGAACAAGGTGCACGGCCTGTCGGCGTACGCGCTGCCGGTCGCCCGCCACCTCGTACGTACGACAAAGGGTCTGCGCAGTGACATCGCGAAGGCGGGCACCGAGGAGGTCGGTTACGACCGTGTCCCGCTGCACGCGGCGCACTCCGTGCGGAACTTCTTCCGGCTCGTCGACGCGGAGCTGCCCCAGGTGACGCAGCCGATGCTGCTGCTGCACAGCCCGCAGGACCATGTGGTGCCGGCGGCGGACTCGGCCCGCATCCTGGGCCGCGTCTCGTCGACCGACGTCACCGAGATCCTGCTGGAACAGAGCTACCACGTCGCGACGTTGGACCATGACGCGGAGCGGATCTTCGACGAGAGTTACGCGTTCATCGGCCGCCTCGCTCCGAGTGTCGGGAAGAAGGGGAGTACGACCGGTGGCTGAGCACGACGCGGAGCCTGCGGGCCGCGAGGAAGAGCGGGAGCCGGACGAGACGACGGGTGCGTCCGAGGCCGCCGCCTCCGGCGAGTCCGCCGCGAAGTCCGTCGACGAGGAGGCGGCGTGGGCCGCGATCGTCGCGGCGTACGGCGAGGAGCCGCCGGACCCGCCGGGCGCGAAGCCGTTCAAGCCGATCGAGGACCTCCTCCTGCCGGAGGGGGATGTCAACAGTTCCGGTGGCGACCGGCCGAAGAAGTCGCTGAAGAAGGACGCCGAGGCGGCGGCCGAGCAGGACGGGACAGAACCGGAGACAGCCCCGGAGACGGACCCGGACGCGGGCCCCGCGGACCGGGACAGACCGCTCGGCAGCTCCGTCGTCTTCGCCCCCGGCGTCGACGGCCCGCGCAACTACTCGCTCGCGGAGCCGGGCGACGACGACCTCGACGAGAGCGACGACGGACACTTCGTGCCGCCCGAGCCGCCGCCGCTGCCGCCCGCCGACACCACGTCCAGGTTCGCCTGGCTCGCGGTCATCGGCGGCCCGGTGCTGCTGCTCGTCGCGGTGCTGCTCCAGTGGGACATGACGTGGTGGCTGACGACGCTGGGCGTAGGCGGCTTCCTGGGCGGGTTCGCCACGCTGGTGGCGCGGATGACCCACGGCGACGACGAGGACGACGACGACCCGGGCCGCGGCGCGGTGGTCTAGGGGCTCTCCTGCCCCTACAGGGGCCGGGGAAAGATGAGCCCCCGCCCCCGCCCCCGCCCCTACGACGCCGGTACGCGCAGGGCCGCCAGCACCGGGAGATGGTCCGTGGCGGCCTTGAGGTCGGCCTCCGGGAGGCCCAACGGGACGCCGCAGCCCAGGACTTCGACCCCCGGCGTCGCGAAGACCGCGTCGATACGCTGATGGGGGTTGTCCGGGGTCGACGTGAACTCCCCGCCCCACGGCTTCACCGCCCAGCAGTCCTGGAGCTCCCCCGCCAGGCGGCGGAAAGTCCGGCCGTCCGGCCGTTCGTTGAGGTCGCCGGCCGCCACCGCGTGCGGTACGTCCATCTCCTTCAGGCGGTCCAGGAGCATCCCGCCCTGCGCGTACCGCTCTTCCTGCTGCAGGCTGAGGTGGCAGCTCAGCACGCCGAGCCTCGCGCCGCCGATCCGCACCACCGCCGTCGCGAACCCCCGCTGATGCAGCCCCGGCGTGCGCGGCAGCAGCACATCCTCCGTACGCTCCACCCGCACCCGCAGCGAACACAGCAGCAGCGGGCCCGAAGCGGTCGCCCCGCCGCCGAGCGTCACCAGGCCGCTGTGGGAGGCGAGCCACGCCGCACGCTTTCGCCAGCGGAAGAACCGCGGCGCCTCCTGCACCAGGACGAGGTCGGGCTCGCAGGCAGTGACGACCCGGGCCAGCGCCTCGCGGTCGTCGCGCATCGAGCGGATGTTGTAGCTGAGAACACGGATCACGGCCGAACCGTCAGGCTCGGTACGGGACTCGGGCAGCGTGCTCGTCGTACTCGTCGCCATGCGGTTCAAGATACGGAAATGCCCGCCGCGCCCCAAGAGGGCACGGCGGGCACAGGCGACGGCGTCAGCCCTGGCGGGCCAGGTCCGCCGCGCCGACCAGGCCGGCCTTGCCGCCCAGCTGCGCCGCGAGCACCTGCGCGTGCGGACGCCACTGGCCGCCGATCAGCCAGCGCCGGAACGACTTGCGGATCGGGTCGAGGACCAGCTCGCCCTCGTCCGAGACGCCGCCGCCGACGATGAACGCCGACGGGTCGAAGAGCGAGGCCAGGTCGGCCAGGCCCGCGCCCGCCCAGCGGGCCAGCTCGCGGAAGGAGTCGACGGCCACCGGGCAGCCCTGGCGGGCGGCGGCGCTGATGTGCTTGCCCTCGATGCCGGCGACCGTACCGTCGCCCAGGGCGAGGAGGATCTGAGCGTTCTCGGGCGTCGCGTTGGCGCGCTGCTTGGCGTACCTGACGAGGGCCCGCCCGGACGCGTACTGCTCCCAGCAGCCCTGGCTTCCGCAACCGCACAGCAGGCCGTCGGGGACGACCCGGATGTGGCCGAACTCGGCGGCCACGCCGAAGCGTCCGCGGCGCAGCTTGTTGCCGATGATGATGCCGCCGCCGAGGCCGGTGCCGAGGGTGATGCAGATGACGTCTTCGTGGCCCTTGCCCGCACCGAACTTGTACTCGCCCCAGGCCGCGGCGTTCGCGTCGTTCTCCACGACGACCGGCAGCCCGACGCGCTGCTCGACCTTGTCCTTCAGCGGCTCGTGCCGCCAGTGGATGTTGGGCGCGAAGAGGACGGTGGCGCGCTTGTCGTCGACGTAACCGGCGGCGCCGATACCGACCGCCTCGATCTGGTGCCCCTTGCCCGCCTCGGAGACGGCCGCACAGATCGCGTCGACGATGCCTTCGGCGGTCGGCGGCGTGGGCACCTTGTGGGTGTCGAGAATGGTGCCCTCTTCGTCGACCACGCCTGCCGCGATCTTCGTGCCGCCGATGTCGACGCCGATGGTGAGTCCCATGTGTCCCTCAGTTTTCGGTCGAGCCCCGCTAAGGGCAACCGTACCCGAGGCGCAGCTCAGTCCAGGTCGATGCGCTTGCCCGACGACGGGCCTTCGGGGCCGTCGTCACCGTTGTCTCCGTCGGTGTGCCCGTCGTTCTTACGGTCGGCCGGCTGGGAGGGCCCACGGGTCCAGCGGCCCTCCTGGCCCTGGACCGCCGAGCGATAGGCGGCGAGCAGCTCGTTGCCCGCCGCGGCCAGGTGGTCGAAGACCTCCGGGTTGCGCTCGATGACGGGCTCGACCGCGGACTTCGCCTGGTTGATGAGCTCGCTGACCGTGCCCTGCCCGGCCATGCCGGGCAGCGCCGACTGGAGCGAGGAGAGCTTGTCCGCGACGGCGTCGACGAGCTTGCGCAGCTCCTCGGCGGCCGACCCCGGCTGCGCCCCGCCGCTCTCGGCGCGACGGCGGGCCTTCTCGGCAGCGAGGTCCTCGGCGCATGCCTTCGCCCACGCGTCGGCGTCGGGGGCCTCGGCGGGCTCGGGGGAGGGACGCTGGGTGGCATCGCTCATGGCGGACTCCTGCGGGAGGGCGGCGGTTCGTACGGTGCGTACGCCTCGTACCACCGACGTTACCCGAACGGCCGCAGCCGGTTCACTTCGTCCGCGGCCACAGCCGGGGGTCCGGCGTGAACCGGATCTTCAGTACGCCGCCGGTCAGGCCGGCGCCCGAGACGTCGCAGCGGCGCAGGGCCGAGGGCAGGGTCAGGATCCGGCGGAACGGGCCCGCGTCGAGGACGAGTTCGTCGCCGCGCCGGACCAGGCCGAGTTCTTCCTTCACGGCCCCGGGCAGCGGCACATGCCAGACGAGGACACCGTCGTCGGCGAGCCGGTCCTCCACGGGCCAGGGCTCGTCCGGGCTCTCGTGCCCCGGTTCCACGGCCAGGGCCCCGCCCGCCGCCAGTGCGTCGAGGTCGTCGAGGCCGCGCGGATCGCCGCCGAGGTGGCGCACCTCGCGGACCGGCGCCGCCGGCCGCCCGGCGCCGTACCACTCGGCCCACTCGGCCAGGCACTTCTGCTGCTGGGCGGCGAGCGTCGCGAGCCAGGTGTCCGGGGAGTCCTGCGGCAGCGTCCGGTTCGCCGTCACCGTCTCGACGCGGAGGCCGAAGAGGGCCAGTCCGGTACGGGCGGTACGCAGGGCGTCGGCTCCGGCGGGTCCGGGCTCCGCGACCAGCCGTACGGTCGTGTCCGGGTCCGCGAGCAGGGCCTCGACAGCGGCCAGTTCCCCGTCCCAGCGGGCGGCCGTCTCGTACAGCCACTGCGCGGGCATCGGGACACCGGCGAGCTGGGCGAGCATGGGGCGCAGCGCGCGGGCCGCCTGGCGCTCGGGCGGCAGCAGCCGGCGCAGGTAGCGGCGCAGCTGCCCGGGGAGCGCGAGGGCGGCGAGGGCCGCGTGCAGCGGCGGCAGGTCGACGACGACGAGGTCGTACGCCTGCGCCGTGCCCCGTGGCTCGCCGCACGCCCGGAGCGCCCGGAGCAGTGCGAACTGTTCGCTGCCCGGGAGTTCGGTCAGTTCCTCGGCGGCCAGCCGGTTCGCGCCGAGCAGGTCGAGTACGGAGCCCGCGCGCTCCTGGAGGGCGAGGAGTTCGGCGCGGAAGTGGGCGCCGGAGTCGACCCTGGCGGCCCACAGGCCGGGCGCGGCCTCGGCCGGTGCGGAGCCGGGCGGGCGGGGTGTGGCGGTGCCCAGGACCGCGCCGAGGGTGTCCGCCGGGTCGGTGGACAGGACCAGGACGCGCTCCCCGCCCCGCGCGGCCGCCAGGGCGGTCGCGGCGGCGACGGTGGTGCGGCCCGCGCCGCCGGGGCCGGTGACGAGGACCGTACGCATGCGCGGCATCAGCCCTTCGGCTGGCTCGGGTTGCTCTCGACGCGCTTCTTCAGACCGGCCAGAGCGCGGTCGATGATGACCTTCTCGGCCTTGCGCTTGATCATGCCGAGCATCGGGATCTTGACGTCGACGGTCAGCCGGTAGGTGACCTCGGTACGATCGCCGCCGCCCACCGGGGCGAGGCTGTACGAGCCGTCGAGGGCGCGCAGCATCTGCGACTTGACCAGGGTCCAGCTGACCTCGTTGTCGCCGGTCCAGGTGTACGCGAGTGTGTGGTCGTCCTTGATCGCGCCGGCGTCCAGGAGCAGTCGTACCTGCTCGGCGCGGCCCTGGGCGTCGGTGGCCAGGACCTCGGCCTCCTTCACCTCGCCGGTCCACTCGGGGTAGCGGGCGAAGTCGGCGATCACGCCCATCACGTCGGCCGGTGCCGCCTCGATCGTGATGCTCGAGCTGGTGTGTTCCGCCATCGCTGTGGCTCCTCCAGTGCGGTTCCGGTCAGGGGGCACGTACTCAGGGGTCGGGTACCGCCTCAGGGGCATGCACTCGAGGTCATGCACCGCCTCACCTCAGGGGGCATGTCCGCGTGAAGGCTACCGCGACCGGCCGGGCCGCAATTCACCGCTCCTGGCTCACCACTCCAGGGCCCAGGGGCGGCCGGTGGAGGCGAAGTGGCCGACGTTCACGCATTCCGTGGCGCCGACGCGCATGCGCTGGGCCTGCGGCTGGTGGACGTGGCCGAACAGGGCGTACTGGGGGCGGGTCTTGCGGATCGCCTCCAGCAGGGCCCGGCTGCCGCGCTCGAACCGGCGGGCGACGGTGTCGTACACGAGCTCGGGGACCTCGGGCGGGATGTGTGAGCACAGCACGTCGACCTCCCCCAGCGCCTCGACCTTGGCGGCGTACTCCTCGTCGTCGATCTCGTAGGGCGTACGCATCGGTGTCCTGAGCCCGCCGCCGACGAAGCCGAAGACGCGGCCGCCGATCTCGACGCGCTCGCCGTCGAGGACGGTGGTGCCCGGCCCGGCGTACTCGCGCCACAGCTGCGGCATGTCGACGTTGCCGTACGTGGCGTACGTGGGGGTGGGGAACGCCGCGAAGAGTTCGGCGTACTGCCCCCGCACCGCCGCTTCGGTGGCGGCCGCGCGGTCGACGCCCGCCCACAGTCTGCGGCCGAGTTCCCTGGCCTCCTCGAAGCGGCGGGCGGTGCGCAGCTCGACGATGAGGTCGGCGTTCTCGGTGCCGAAGAGTTCGGGGAAGATGCCGCGCGAGTGATCGGCGTAGTCGAGGAAGAGCACCAGGTCACCGAGGCACACGAGCGCGTCGGCGCCGTCCCCCGCCCTGGCCAGATCCTTGGCGTTCCCGTGTACGTCGCTGACCACATGCACTCGCATGCCGATCACCCTAGGACGCCGCGGTCCCGCCTGGGTAGAGGGGGCCGGACCTGCGGTTACTTCCCGGTCTCGGCGTAGTTGCACTAGTCTGCGCGGAGCACCGCCACGACGTGTGACGCAGCGAACATCTGGCCGGACCCCCCTATCGGGAACCGACTACTGGTGGGTAACGTCCGGGCAGTCCAACCGTGCTCACCCCACTGAGCACCTGCCCGGTCTTGGACCGCAACCGACGCGCACACCGACGTGGCGCCGGCGCCCGATGAGGAGCAGCAGTCTTGCGCGAGTTCAGCCTTCCGGCCCTGTACGAGGTCCCCTCGGACGGCAACCTGACAGATCTCATCCGCCGCAACGCCACGCAGCACCCAGATGTGGCGGTCATGAGCCGCAAGGTCGCGGGTGCCTGGACGGATGTCACCGCCACCGAGTTCCTCGCCGAGGTCCGCGCCGCCGCCAAGGGCCTGATCGCCGCCGGCGTGCAGCCGGGCGACCGGGTCGCCCTGATGTCCCGTACCCGCTACGAGTGGGTGCAGATGGACTTCGCGATCTGGAGCGCGGGCGCGGTGACCGTGCCGGTGTACGAGACCAGCTCCGCCGAGCAGACGCAGTGGATCCTGGGCGACTCCGGCGCGGTCGCCGTGATCGTCGAGAGCGACGCGCACGCCGCCGCCGTCGAGTCCGTACGCGACCGGCTGCCCGCCCTGCGGCACGTCTGGCAGATCGACCAGGGCGCCGTGGAGCAGCTGTGCGGCTCGGGCGCCGAGGTCACCGAAGAGACGGTCGACGAGCGCAGCACGAGCGCCAAGGCGGACGACCCGGCCACGATCGTCTACACCTCAGGTACGACCGGCCGCCCCAAGGGCTGTGTGCTGACGCACCGCAGCTTCTTCGCGGAGTGCGGCAATGTCGTCGAGCGTCTGAAGCCGCTGTTCCGTACCGGTGAGTGCTCGGTGCTGCTCTTCCTGCCGGCCGCGCACGTCTTCGGCCGGCTGGTCGAGGTGGCGTCGGTCATGGCGCCGATCAAGCTCGGCTGCGTACCGGACATCAAGAACCTCACCGACGAGCTCGCCGCCTTCCGGCCGACGCTGATCCTCGGCGTGCCGCGTGTCTTCGAGAAGGTCTACAACTCGGCGCGCGCCAAGGCGCAGGCCGACGGCAAGGGCAAGATCTTCGACAAGGCGGCCGACACCGCGATCGCCTACAGCCGCGCCATGGGCACCCCGCAGGGCCCGTCCTTCGGCCTGAGGCTGAAGCACAAGCTCTTCGACAAGCTGGTCTACAGCAAGCTGCGCGCGGTGCTCGGCGGCCGCGGCGAGTACGCGATCTCCGGCGGCGCCCCGCTGGGCGAGCGCCTCGGCCACTTCTTCCGCGGCATCGGCTTCACGGTCCTGGAGGGTTACGGCCTGACGGAGTCGTGCGCGGCCACCGCCTTCAACCCGTGGGACCGGCAGAAGATCGGTACGGTCGGCCAGCCGCTGCCGGGGTCGGTCGTGCGGATCGCGGACGACGGTGAGGTGCTGCTGCACGGCGAGCATCTCTTCTCCGGGTACTGGAAGAACGAGACGGCCACCGCCGACGCGCTGACCGACGGCTGGTTCCACACCGGTGACATCGGCACGCTCGACGAGGACGGCTACCTCGCGATCACCGGCCGCAAGAAGGAGATCATCGTCACGGCGGGCGGCAAGAACGTGGCCCCGGCTGTCATCGAGGACCGCATCCGCGCGCACGCGCTGATCGCGGAGTGCATGGTGGTGGGCGACGGGCGGCCGTTCGTCGGCGCGCTTGTCACTCTCGACGAGGATTTCCTCGGCCGCTGGGCCGCCGAGAACGGCAAGCCGGCCGGTTCGACCGCGGCCTCGCTGCGCGGGGACGCGGAGCTGCTCGCGGTCGTCCAGCAGGCGGTGAACGACGGGAACGCCGCGGTGTCGAAGGCGGAATCGGTGCGGAAGTTCCGGGTGCTGCCGACCCAGTTCACCGAGGAGGCCGGTCACATCACGCCCTCGCTCAAGCTGAAGCGCAATGTGGTGGCGAAGGACTTCGCCGACGAGATCGAGGCGATTTACCGGGGCTGACGGGTCAGCGGGGGGGGTAACGGGCCCCCGGGGCTGACGGGGCTGACGGCCGGCGGAGCTGACGGGCCGTCACGGTGTGACGCTGCCCACCAGCCCCGCTGGAGCCCGCAAGCTCGCGGCTGACGGTCACCGGGGCAGGCGGACCGTCATGGTGTGACGTGTTCCGCCAGCCGGACCGGAGCCCGCAGGCCCGCCGTCATCGCGCACCGCGCGCGGTGGCGGCGCAGCCGCGTCACGCGGCGGCGACGCTCTGCCCTGCCGGCCGAGGGAGGCGACGTGAGCGCCCGCCTCCCCAGGATGCCGGCCGTCAGGGTGCCGAAGGGCCTTCGCCGGTGGTGATCCGGTCCCTTCAGGCCCGCCGTCCGCGGCCGCGCCGGCGGTAGGGCGCGCGTGGCGCCCCCGCCGTCACAGCAGCGTTTTGAGCTTCTCCGCCAGCAGGTCCCAGCGCCACTTCTCCTCGACCCACTCCCGGCCCCGCTCCCCCATCCGGCGCCGCAGCTCCGGGTCCCCCAGCAGCGTGACGATCCGGTCGGCCGACTCGTCGGCGGCGACCGCCGCGGGGCCGCCGCGCACCACCCAGCCGGTCTCCCCGTCGAGTACGGCGTCGGGCGCCCCTCCCGAGTCGCCCGCCACCACGGGCAGTCCGGTCGCCGACGCCTCCAGGTAGACGATGCCGAGCCCTTCGACGTCGAGCCCGCCCCGGCGCGTACGGCACGGCATCGCGAAGACGTCACCCGCGCCGAAGTGCGCCGGCAGCTCCTCCCACGGCACGGGCCCGGTGAAGCGCACCGAGTCCGAGACGCCGGTCTCGGCGACCAGCTTCTTGAGTTCCCTGGCGTACGGTCCGCCGCCGACTATCAGCAGCACCGCGTCGGGCACCTCGCGCAGGATGCGGGGCATCGCCAGGATCAGCGTGTCCTGGCCCTTGCGGGGCACGAGGCGGGACACGCACACCACCACGGGCCGGTCGGTGAGCCCCAGCCGCTCGCGGACGGCGTCGCCGCCCGAGCCGGGGTGGAAGGTCTTCTCGTCGACGCCCGGCGGCAGCTGGACCATGCGCGCGGCGGCCTGCGGCGTGAGGGCGGCCGCGATCCGGGAGCGCGTGTACTCACCGAGATAGGTGATCGTGTCCGTACCCTCACCGATCCTGCGCAGCAGCTGCCGGGAGGCGGGCAGCTGGGCCCAGCCCGCCTCGTGGCCGTGCGTGGTGGCGACGATCCGCTTCGCGCCCGCCTTCCGCAGTGCGGGAGCCATCAGCCCGAGCGGCGCGGCCGCCCCGAACCACACGGACGTACAGCCGTGTTCGCGCAGCAGCCCGGCCGCCTGCCGGGTGACGCGCGGCGTCGGCAGCAGCATCGTCGTCCGGTCGCGTACGACGGTGAACGGCTGCTCGGCGTCGAAGGCGGCGGTCGCCTCCGCGCCCTCGCTGCCGCGCTTCCAGGTGGAGGCGTAGACGACGAGCTGCTCGGGGTCCAGGCGCAGCGCCATGTTGTGCAGGAACGCCTGGATGCCGCCGGGGCGGGGCGGAAAGTCATTGGTCACGATCAAGGTCTTGTGCATCGCCGCCGACAGTACCGAACGGCCCAGCTCCTTGGCTCGCGCGGCCGGGGCCCTGCATCATGTCTCCCTCAGCCCTACAGGAAACGGACGAGGCGGTCATGACGGGCGCAGCCGGCACAAAGCCCATCGTGGTGTGGGTGCTCACCAGGACCGTGCTGCTGCTGTGCGTCTTCAAGGTGCTGTCCGTGCCCGGCCCCGACGTCACGAGCGACGTCTCGGTGATCTACCAGGGCTGGTACGAGATTCTGCGGACCGGCACCTTCCCGCTGGACGACATCACCTGGCAGTACCCACCCGCGGCCGCCCTCGCGGTCCTCTCCCCCGCCCTCCTGCCGTTCCTCGGCTACGCGACGGCCTTCTTCGTCCTGGCGTGCCTGGCGGACGCGCTGGTCACCGGCCTGCTGCTGTACGCCGGACAGCGCCCCGGCAAGCGGCTCGCGGGCGCGTGGGTGTGGGTGGCGGGTGTGCCGCTGCTGGGCCCGACGGTGTACGCGCGCTACGACGTGATGGTCACCGGGGTCGCCGTCGCGGCCCTGCTGGCGGGGGCGCGCCACCCGCGTGTCCTGGGGGCGCTCGCCGGCTTCGGAGCGCTCCTGAAGGTGTGGCCGGTGCTGCTGCTCGTCGGCACGGTGCGCGGGCGCGGGACCCGCGCCGCGTGGACGGCGGCGGCCGTGGCCGGGGGCGGGCTGGTGGTGGTGTTCTGCGCCACGATGCCGGGGGCGCTCGCGTTCCTCACCTTCCAGCGGGACCGGGGCACCGAGGTCGAGTCGCTCGGCGCTCTTGTCTTCCATGTGGCCCGGCACTTCGGCTGGCGGGGCGAGGTGCTGCTGAACTACGGCTCTGTGGAGTTCGTCGGCCCGTACGTGCCGTTGGTCAGCACGGCGGCGATGGGGCTGACGGCGCTCGCCTTCGGGTGGCTGCTGGTGTGGCGGGTGCGGGCGGGCGGGTTCCGGGCGTCGACGCCGTGTGACGCGGCCTTCGCCGCGGTCCTGCTGTTCACCACGACGAGCCGGGTGATCAGCCCGCAGTACCTGGTGTGGCTGGTCGGCCTGGGCGCCGTCTGCCTGGTCTTCCGGAGCAGCCGGATGGGGCGGCCCGCGCTGCTGGTGCTGGCCGCGGCCGGGGTCACGTTCCTGGAGTTCCCGGTGTGGTTCTCGCACGTCGTGAGGAGCGACGGGCTCGGCGTGCTGCTGCTGGTGGTGCGCAACGGGCTGCTGGTGGCGGCGACGCTGACCGCCTGCCGCCGGCTGTGGCAGGACACGGTGTCCGGCCCGCGCGGCGACGACGCGGGCGCGCTGCCGGCGCAGCGGGCGGGCGCTGCCGAGAAGCCGAAGCTGCTGGCGCCGTAGGGGCCGCGCGGCCCGCCGTCTCCTGCGGAGCTTTCCCCTGCCTCGTCCGCGTTGCCCCGGCGCAGCGGGCGGGAGCGAGCCAGGAGCGGAGGCTGCTGCGGTCGTGGCGCACGGCCTGACGTCTCCTGCGGAGCCTTCCCCCACCCCGCCCCTTCCCGCTGTGACACTTTGCGGCTCCGCCGCGTGGGGGGCAAGCCCCCAGACCCCGGACGCCCTGCGGGCCTGTCCTCAAGCGCCGGACGGGCTGGATGTTGCGGAGTCCGTCCGGCGTTTGAGGGCCGGGGGCCGGGGCCGGGCCCCTCGCGCGGCGGAGCTGCGGAAGGAGACGTCACGCCAGCCGTTGGCGCGCGTACTCCCGCCAACGGGCCGTGAAGTCGTCCGGCGTCGTGTCCAGCACGTCCCGCATCGCCTTCTCCACCGCGCCCGCCCGCCGCCCGTGCCCGCCCACCGCACGGTAGAAGGTCCGCAGCTTCTCCTCGCCCCACTCCTCCGCGATCAGCGCGCACGCCAGCCACCCGCCCTCGTACGCGCGCGCCAGCGCCGCCGCGTCCCCGGCGAAGCCGAAGTCCTTGTCGGCCGGGAGGGCCGCGGGCAGGTCCCCCGCCCGTACGGATCGCTGGAGCTCAGGGGCCGTCCGGCCCGCCGTGCGGCCCGCCCCCCGGTACGCCGCCCAGTCCGCGAAGCCCTCCGAGAGCCACATCGGGGTGGCGGCAGAGGTGTGGGCGCGGGTGGCGACATGCGTGGACTCGTGGGTGAGCACGAACTGCTGCCCGAAGTCGCCGAGCAGCGCGTACGCCTCGGGGTTGACGATCACCCGGTCCGCCGGCGCCGCGCCCGAACCGCCCGTTCTCGCCGTCGTGACCGCCGCGATGCCCCGGTAACCGTCCGCGGGAGCCCCCAGCAGCGCCCCCATGCCGTCGAGCGAGGACGGCACCAGGATCAGCAGCCGGCGAGACCACGGGCCGGGCCAGGCCCGGCCGGCCGCCGGCACCGCACGGTCGGCGGCGTCCGCCATGCCGCGCAGCCGCTTCGCGTCCTGGCCGACGCCGAGGACCAGGCTGCGTGCGCCGCGTACGGCCGTGACCTTGCCCTGGTCCCAGAGCCGGCCCTCGCCGCCGCGCTCCGCCCGCTCGGCGGCGACGTACCAGCGCCCGTCCCGGCGCGTCAGGTCCAGCCGCTCGGCCGTCCTCACCCTCATGGGCGCCTCGTCGTAGCCCGCGATCCGGTACCGAAGCTCGACCGAAGCGGTGGCGCGCCCCGCGCCCGTACGGTCGAGGCCGGTCAGCCGGTACTCCCAGGAGCGCAGCGGCACGTCGGCGAGGTTCGCGAACTCCCTGCGCTCCGCCGCCCGCAGTCGCGTCGCCGCCGGGTCGAGCGCCGCCAGGTACGCCGCCTCGTCGCCGGAGACGACGGCCGCCGCCCTGCTGTCCAGCATCCGCCGGATGTCCCGGGCAGCGGTGTCCGCCGGTTCCCGCGGCGTCGTGCACGCGGACACGAGAAGCACGGCGAGGACGGGCCCCGCCCCCCGCTTCCACCCAGCCCCGCGCCACCTGCCTGCCATCCCGCCGATCGTACGGGCAAGGCGGCGCCCCAGGTCAGACCCGGGTCGGCCGAGGACGGGCCCGGTCAGACCCGGGTCACCGACGCCACCGGCATCATGCCGACCGGGTCGTAGCGCACCGGGGCCCCTGGGTAGGGCGCGTGCACCACCTGGCCGTTGCCCATGTACATCCCGACGTGGCTGGCGTCGTCGCGGTACGTCACGAGGTCCCCCGGCTGCGCCTGCTCGAGGGAGACCTGCCGTCCGGCGTACCGCTGCGCCTGCGACGTACGCGGGAGGGAGACGCCCGCCTGCGCGTACGACCACTGGGTGAGGCCCGAGCAGTCGAAACCCGAAGGGCCGTTGGCGCCCCAGATGTACGGCTTCCCCACCGCCCGCTGCGCCGCCAGCACGGCCGCCGACGCGCGTGAGGAGGCCGGTGCCCCGCCCGGCGCGGGCGGCGGCGTCTCAGCGCGCCCGCCGGAACGCGAGGACCGGCCGTCGAACTCCTCGCGCTCCTCCTTCGGCAGCGAGTTGAGCAGCTGCCGCGCCGCCGCGAGCTTGCGCTCGACGGTGCGCTTGTGGCGGGCGACGGCGGCCCGGCTGCGCTCCAGCTCGCCGAGCTTGACGGAAGCCTCCGCGCGATGCTGGTCCAGCTTGCGCTGCGCGGCCCTGAGTTCGTGCAGGGCGCTCACCTGGCGGGCGCCGATGCGGTCGAGCGCCGCGGCCTTGGAGAGATAGCTGTCGGGGTTCGAGGACAGCAGCAGGGCGAGGGCCGGATCCAGGCCGCCCGACCGGTACTGGGCGCCCGCCACCGCACCGAGCGCACCGCGCATGTGGTTGATGCGCTCCTGGCCGCGCGCGGCCATGTCCTGGGCCTGGCCGACCTCTTCGCGCAGCCGGTCCGCGAGCTCGTCGGCCTTGTTGAACCTCTCGGTCGCCTGCTCGGCCTGCTCGAAGAGCCGGTCGACCCGCGCCCGGGTGGTCGTGACGGTGGCCGGTGACGCGGCCGAGGACGACGTGTCGTGGGGGTCGGCGCTCGCCGGGGACGCGACGAGCGCTGCCGCCGCCGTCGCCGCGGCAGCGGACAGAACCGTGACCCGGGCGCTCTGCGTGAGGCCGGACTGTGAGGGACGCCGGTGGGTCGCCACAGGAAGCCGCACTCCTTCCACTGCGTGCAGCCCCCTGCCGCCCGGACGGGCGGACCGATGGACCGGGGGCTGCGCGAGCAGACAGTAGCGGTGCGATCACACGGCGGCCAAAGACCTCGCCGGGCGGAGACGGGGGCACAGACAGTGACGCCCCGCCGGAGAACCAGGTCACCGGCGGGGCGGACAGTCAGCGGGAGTTGCCAGAATTCGCCCGAATGGGCGGTGTCGGCAACGGCCGTTGGGATTGGCGTTTGTCAGACACGCACGCCGAACTGGAAGGTGCCCAGGTAGTCCATCGACTCGTAGCGCACGACGGTGCCGGGCTTCGGGGCGTGCAGGACCTGGTTGTTGCCGGCGTAGAAGCCGACGTGCGCCAGGTTGTTGAAGAACACCATGTCGCCCGGCTGGAGCTGGCTCTTGCTGTACAGCTTCTGGCCGTCGTTGTGCTGGGTGAACGTGGTCCGGGAGATGGAGACACCGGCCTGGGCGAACGCCCACTGGGTCAGTCCGGAACAGTCGTACGCGTTGGGCCCGGTCGCGCCGGAGATGTACGGCTTGCCGATCTGGGTGGCCGCGGCGCTCAGCGCGGCGGCGCCGCGACCGGAGGCCGGCTTCTCGTTGCCGAGGTTCACGCGCTCGGTGGAGGCGCGGCTGGCGCGCTGCTCCTTCTCCCGCAGCTCTTCGCGCTCGGCGGCGGTGAGCGTGTTCAGGAGCCGCTGCGCCTCGGCGAGCTTGCCCTGGAACTTCTTCTTCTTGTCGCCGAGTTCCTGGCGTACGTCCTCGAGGTCGGCGAGCTTGTCCGTCGCCTCGGCACGCTGCTGGGCGAGGGTGCGCTGCTTCGCCTGGATCTTCTGGAGCGACTCGGCCTGCTTGGCGCTCAACTGGTCGATCGCGCCGGCCTTGTCGAGGTAGTCGTCCGGGTCGGCGGACAGGAAGAGCTGCACGGAGGGGTCGATGCCGCCGGAGCGGTACTGCGCGCTGGCCACCGAACCGAGCTCGCCGCGCAGGTCGTTGAGGTCCTCCTGGCCGCGGGCGACCTTGTCCTGGAGGTTGTCGACCTCTTCCTTGAGCTTGTCCTGCCGCTCCTTGGACAGGTTGTACTTCTCCGTCGCGGCCTCGGCCTCGTGGTAGAGCTTGTCGACCTTGGCCTTGACCTCGCTCTTGGTCGGCTTGGGGTCGGCCTGAGCGGTCTGGGACGTGAGCGCGACGGCTGCGGCTGCGGTCGCGGTGAGCACGGTCACACGAGTGCGGCTCGGCTGCTTGGGACGACGGTGGGACGCCACGAAGGCGAGCTCCTTCTTCCTCGAGCCGCCTACCGGGGTCGGGGACGTGATCCCCGGCTCCACGCTTCGGCTCCCCCGCGGAAATGGACCGAATTGCATGGACTCGGCGGTACCTTCGCTGACACCCCGGATGGGTGATCAACCGTTCGAAGGTTCGAGGGCAGACCTTAGTGACCTTCTTGTGATCAGTTCAAATCCTCAGGTGTAAAAACTCTCCCAGTGGTCACAATCTTTACTTACATCACACAGGCAGTAACGGCCACTTGACCGTACGTTTCCCCAATTCGGGCATTACGCCGAGAAGTTATTAGACGCGCGAAAGCCGCTTCAGCAACAAGGCGGACGCGACCGGCCTGGCGCCCGATTTCGCGATCCCGTCGGCCACTTCGCGGTCGGTGGAGGCCACCACCACGGGCCGCCCCGGCGGTTCCGCCCGTACGAGCTGCCGGATGAGCTCGTCCGCCGTCACCCCCGGCTTGCTGAACAGGACCCGCACTCCGCGCGGCGGCGCGAGGAGCACCGGCGCCACCAGTTCCGCCCCGTCGAAGACGCACGTCACCTCGGCGCCCGTCTGCGCCGCGAGCATCGACAGGCCGCCGAGGAGCCGCAGCCGCTGCTTGTCGAGCGGCATCTGCGGATAGCCCGTCTTGGTGACGTTGTAGCCGTCCACGACCAGATGGCACTGCGGCAGTTCAAGGAGCTGGTCGAGCAGCGCCGGGTCGGTCTCGGAGAGCGCCCTGGCGGCGATGTCCTTGGGTGTCATACGTCCCGGCTCGACGGCGTCGACCGTGTCGGCGGGATGCACGGAAGCGGGCGGCAGGGCCAGTTCGCGGCGCAGCCCCTGGGCGGCGTCCAGCACCGTGTCGAGCAGCAGCCGCACGCGCATGTCCTCTATGCTGCGGCCCTCGCGCACCGCCCGGCGGCTCGCCTCGGCGGACGCCTCCGCCTCACCGAGCCGGGCCCGCAGCCGCCGCGCCTCGCTCTCGGCGGCGGTGACCCGGGCGGCGGCATCGGACTTGAGCGTCTCGGTCTCGGCGTTCGTACGCCGCAGGGCCGCCTCGCCGCGCTTGACGTCGCTCAGCGCGCTGCGCAGTTTGCGGCTGAGTACGTCGGCCTCCTTGCGGGCGGCCTCCAGCTCGGTGCGCAGCCGTTCGGTCTCGCTCTTCGTCTGCTCGCGCGCCTGCGCAAGCTCTGCGCGCAGCCGTTCCAGCTCGCGCTGGGCGGCCTCGTCGGCGCGCTCGGCGTCCGCCCGCAGGGCCTCCTCGCCCGCGGCGGCCACCAGCTTGACCCAGCCGACGGGACGCAGGACGTACGCCGCGGCCGCCACGTCGACGGGATCGGCGGCGGCAGGCGGCGATCCGGATTCCAGGGCGCGGGCGAGCTCCGGCTGCGCCTCGCGCAGCCGCTCGCCGATGCGCTGGCGGAACACCGTGTCACCCTCCAGCGCCGCGGCCATCGCGTTGCCCGCGAACTTGGCGCGCCGGGTCGGTGTGAAGCGGGCGTACTGCCTCAGCTGGGACGGAAGTTCCGCGACGGTGAGCCCGCCGAAGGCGTCCGAGACCAGCGCGACGACCTTGTGCCGTACGCCTTCGGGCAGGGGGCGGTCGAGCACCTCGGCGGCGTCCCCGGCCGGCCCGGCCGGTTCAGCGCCGCTTGCATGCTCCACAATCCGTCACCCCACTACCCTTTTCGGGCCGGTCCTCTCAGGAGCCGGCGCCCGGCCTGTCCACCAGTTCGATCTGGTCCACCGCGTTGCACCAGCGGCAGCGCACGGACTCGATGGTCTCACTGACCACCTCGCGTTCCTCGACCTTCGACTCTCCGGCCAGGTCGAGATGGACGTACTCGATCACCTTCGACGAGCGGGTCACATCGAAACGCGTGAGATTGCCGCACAGGGCGCAGCGCCACCGGGTCTCGGCAGTCGGCAGGGGAACCGTCGTCATCGTGCGTCCTCTTTCGTCGTGCCTACTGCCCGTAACCCTACGGCCTCACGGGTACCCCCTGCGGCGGGCGGTCCGCGGTGCGGGAAGGGGTCCGGCGAGGCGCTCTGTCCTGGCCGGTCCCGTTACGGGATGATCTGGTCGTGATCAATTGGCGGAAAGCGGCCCGGGGACCCGTGGTGACGTACGGCGCGATCGGGCTCTGCTGCCTGATCTTCGTCATCGGCCCTCTCTCGGGGCTCAATCCGGTCCACGGCACGGGCGACATCCTCCTCGCCGTGCAGAGCGCGTACTTCGAGCGCTGGGGGGTGATCCCGAGCGAGCTGCTGAGCGGCGCCCCGTCCGGGCTCGTCACGCCGTTCACCGCCCTCTTCGTACACGGCAGCTGGCTCCATCTGTTGGGCAACATGCTCTTCCTGTTCGTCTTCGGGGCGATGGCGGAGGAACGGATGGGCCGAATCCAGTTCGCCCTGTTCTATCTGGGCTGCGGCTACCTGGCCCTGGTCACGTACGCCGTCGTCCATGCCGACTCCGACCAGACGCTGGTGGGGGCGTCCGGAGCGATCTCGGCGGTGCTCGGCGCCTTCCTCTATCTCTTCCCCAGGGCGCGCGTCACGAGCCTGTTCCCCTTCCTCTTCTTCCTGCCGCTGCGCTTCCCCGCCTGGATCGTGCTGATCTTCTGGTTCGCCCTGCAGTGGGTGGCGGCGCAGCGTGCCGGATCGGGCCCGGGGGTGGCGTACCTCGCACATGTGGCGGGGTTCTGCGCGGGCTTCCTCTACACCTGGGGGCGTAGTCGGCGTACGGATAGAGTGAGGACCTCAGCGCCGGCCACCGAGGGAGAAAGCCAACCGTGATCACCGCGATCGTGCTCATCAAGACCAGCGTGGACCGGATCCCCGAGATCGCCGAGTCGATCGCCGCGCTGGACAGCGTCAGCGAGGTCTTCTCGGTCACCGGGACGTACGACCTGATCGCCATGGTCCGCGTGGCCAGGCACGACGACCTGGCGGACATCATCCCCGGCCGGATCAGCAAGATCCCCGGCGTCGAGGGCACCGACACTCATGTCGCGTTCCGTACGTACTCGCAGCACGACCTGGAAGCGGCCTTCGCGATCGGCCTCGACGCGTAACGCCTCCCGGCGCGCGTATGGCTCCCGGCACATGAAGGATTCTTCATCGGGGCCTCATCCGGGCTCCACGCACCGGCGCCACGATGACGGTCATGGCCTTCTCCCACCGCTTGGCGACGCTCGCGGCCGTCGTCGCCATACCGCTCGGCATCGCCGCGACCAGCTACGCCCTGACCGACAGCGCCGAGGCGCCGAAGGTGCCGCACAAGGTAGAGCTGGAGAGCACCCCTCCCGGCACCGGGCAGCCCTCGCGCCGTACGACGCCGGGCAGCACGCCGGGCACCACCCCGAGCGACACGGTGGTGCCGGGCCCCACGGCGACCGACGACGATTCCGACTCCGATGCCGACGATGAAGGCGACCGGGACCCGGACCGGGGCCAGGACGACGAGCCCGGTGAGAAGGACTGAATCGCTCAAGGAATCGCCCAGGGAATCGCGCAGGATCTCCGCGCGGGTCCGCATCCTGCTGTGGCTGCTGCTGGTGATGGCGGTGGCGCTGGGCGCGGTGGCGACCACCACCCGGTCCATACTCCTGCGGGACGTGGACCACCGGGTCAGCCGGCTGCTCACCCAGGAGACCGGCGAGTTCGCGAACTTCGTGGACCAGGGCGTCGACCCGGAGACCGGCGGCCGCTTCGGCACCCCGCGCCGGCTGCTGGAGGTCTTCCTGCAACGCCAGTACTCCGACCCGGACGAGGAGCTCCTCGGCCTCACCCGGTCGAGGGGCGCCGTACCCAACGTGCTCCGCCAGCCCCGCGACATCGCGGCCGGCACCGCCCTGCACGGGGACCGGGCGTCGCTCGCGGCCGTCTTCGCCTCCGACGCGTCCTCGGGCACCCTGCACAGGTCGCGGGGCGAGGTCCGCTGGGCGAAGGTCGAGATCGCCCCGGGCGGCGCCGGGCAGCCCGGCGCCTTCGTCGTCGCCTTCCACACGGACAACGAACGGGCCGTGGCGGACGAGGCGTTCCGTACGCTGCTGGCCATCTCGGGGGTGGCGCTGCTGATGACGACCGGCATCGGGTGGGCCGTCGCCGGCCGCATACTCGCCCCCGTACGGGTGGTCCGTACGACGGCGGCGCAGCTCACCGAGCAGGACCTCACCCGGCGCATCCCCGTCCAGGGCCGGGACGACATCGCGGCCCTCGCCGAGACCTTCAACGCCATGCTCGACCGGCTTGAGCGGGCGTTCGCGGCGCAGCGGGAGTTCGTCGACGACGCGGGCCACGAGCTGCGCACGCCCATCACGATCGTGCGCGGCCACCTGGAGCTGATGGGTGACGACCCGGCCGAACGGGAGGAGACCGTACGCCTGGTGACCGACGAGCTCGACCGGATGAGCCGCATCGTCGAGGACCTGCTGCTGCTCGCCAAGGCGGAACGGCCCGACTTCGTCAGGCCGGAGCCCGTGCAGCTGGCCGAGCTGACGGCGGACGTGTACGTGAAGGCGCGGGCTCTGGGCGACCGGGGCTGGGTCCTGGACGCGGTCGCCGACCGCGAGGCGCGTCTCGATCCGCAACGCATCACGCAGGCGATGGTGCAGCTCGCGCAGAACGCGGTGCAGCACACGGTGCCGGGGCAGCGGATACGCATCGGCTCGCGGACGTACGACACGCACGAGGGCGGCGGGATAGAGCTGTACGTCGCCGACAGCGGGCCGGGCGTACAGGAACAGGACACCGAAGTGATCTTCGAACGCTTCCGTCGCGGGACGGCGCGGCGCGGGGCGCGCGGGACCGGGGCGGGGCTGGGCCTGTCCATCGTCAAGGCGATAGCCGAGGGTCACAGGGGCCGTGTCGAGCTGCGCCCCACAGAGGGTGGCGGAGCGACTTTCGCACTCGTACTCGCACGCGTACTGGAGGACCAGTGAGCCGGATACTCATCGTCGAGGACGAGGAGCGCATCGCCTCCTTCGTGGAGAAGGGCCTGCGCTCGAACGGCTTCACCACGACGGTCGCCTCCGACGGCGAGACAGCGTACGACTATGCCTGCACCGGCGGCTTCGACCTCGTCGTCCTGGACATCGGGCTGCCGGGCAAGGACGGCTTCACGGTGCTGCGGGAGATGCGCGAGGCGCGGGTGACCGTGCCGGTGATCGTCCTGACGGCGCGGGATTCGGTACGGGACACGGTGGCCGGGCTCGAAGGCGGCGCGGACGACTGGATGACGAAACCCTTCCGCTTCGAGGAGCTGCTGGCGCGGGTGCGGCTGCGGCTGCGTACGGCGGCGCGGGCGCCGGAGGTGACGGTGCTCAGGAGTGGGGAGCTGACGCTGGACCTGCGGACGCGCAGGGCGCGTTCGGGCGAGCGGACGGTGGATCTGACGGCGCGTGAGTTCGTGCTGCTGGAACTGTTCCTGCGCCACCCGGACCAGGTCCTGTCGCGCGAGCAGATCCTGTCCCACGTGTGGGGGTACGACTTCGACCCCGGCTCGAACATCGTGGACGTGTACGTGCGGGCGCTGCGCAAGAAGCTGGGCCCGGAGCGAGTCGAAACGGTACGCGGCATGGGCTACCGCCTCCCGACGACCTGACCGCTGCGCGGAGCCTGTTCCCCACCCCGCCCCTTCCAGAACTGGGGCGCTGCCCCAGCCCCCGCTCCTCAAGCGCCGGAGGGGCTGAGAGCTGCCGCGTTGCGGCAACGTCCAGCTCCCCGGCGTCGGGACGCCGTCGGGCGGAGGATTGCCGCTGCGCGGCAATTCCAGCCCGTCCGGCGTTTGAGGACACGCCCGAAGGGCGTCCGGGGGCCTGAGGGCTTGCCCCCAGTTCGGGAAGGGGCGGGGTGGGGAAAGGCCCCGCGCAGCGGCCGACCGGCCACCCGCCGCCGAGGCAGGTGAAGTTCCCTTCATCCACGGCTCATTGGAGGCTCACCCCCGCCTTCGAGACTTCGAAGCGTGACCCTGACCCCGCTCAAGCCGTGGCAGTACGCCGCCCTCTGCACCGCACTCGCGACATGTGCCCTGCTCGCCCTCCCCAGCACCGCCCCCGCCGCCCTGCCCGGCGACGCCCGCCTCACCCTCGCCGTCTTCGTCCTCGCCACGGCCGCCTGGATCGCCACCCCCGTGGACCACACCTACATCGCCCTCGGCGCCGGACTCGCCCTCACCGCCACCGGCGTCATCAGCAGCGAGACGCTGTTCGGGACGCTGGGCGACGAGACCGTCTGGCTGCTGATCTGCGCGTTCGTGCTCGCGGCGGCGGTAGCCAGAACCGGCCTCGCGGGCCGGGCGGCCGCGTTCCTGGTCAGCGGAGCCCGTACCGTACGTCAGCTCACGCACCTCACCACCGCGGCCCTGGTCGTCACCGCCTTCGCCGTCCCCGCCACCTCCGGCCGCGCGGCCCTCGCCCTGCCCGTCTTCCTCGCCCTCGCCAAGGTCCTCGCAGACCGCCGCCGCCTGGTGGTCATGCTGGCGCTTCTCTTCCCGACCGTCATCCTGCTGTCCGCCTTCGCGACACTCATCGGCGCCGGCGCGCACCTGATCACCGTCTCCGTGCTCTGGGAGGCGACCGGCGAACGCATCGGTTTCACCCAGTGGCTGCTGCTCGGACTTCCGCTCGCCGCCGTTTCCTCCCATCTGGCGGCGGAGGCCGTGCTGTTGACGACGACGCGGCGCGAGGACCGCTCAGGCCCGGTACGTATCACCGCCGAGCAGATCCAGGAGCACAGCGGGCAGCCGGTGACCGGCCCGCTCGGTCCCGCCGAGACCCGGTGCGCGGCGCTGCTCGCCGCGGTGGTCGTGCTGTGGTGCAGCGAGCCGCTGCACCAGGTGCCGCCCGCCGTCGTCGCGCTCATCGGCGCGGTCGTCGCGTCCTCCCCCGCGCTCGGCACCGTGCGCCTCAAGGAAGCACTCCACACCGTGTCCTGGTCTCTGCTGCTCTTCATGGCGGCCACGATGGCGATGGGCGTCGCCCTCGCCGATTCGGGCGCGGCCCGCTGGCTGGTGTCCGGGCTGCCGGTGAGTGTGCCGCCGTGGGCTTTTCTGGCCGTCGTGATCGCGGTCAGTACGGCCGCCCACCTCGTCCTCCAGTCCCGTTCGGCCCGCTCCAGCGTGCTGGTGCCCCTGGTGGTCGCCGCCGCGGTGGGCTCCGGCGTCAACCCGGTCGCCGCCGCCCTCGCCTCGACCGCCGCGGCCGGCTTCTGCCACACCCTGCCCGCGTCCGCGAAGCCCGTGACGCTCTTCTCCGACCTCCCGGCCGGCATCCCGACGTACACCTCACGCGATCTCCTGCGGCTCTCGGCGGTGCTGGCCCCGCTGACGGCGGCCGTGGTGCTGCTGTTCGCCCTCCTGGTCTGGCCGCTGTTCGGCGTCCCCGTCCTCACCGAAGGAAGTTGAGCCATGCCGCTCGCCCTCAACCGTTTCGCCGTCGCGCCCAGCGGCTTCAAGGAGTCGCTGTCCGCGCAGGCCGCCGCCGAGGCCATCGCCGCCGGAATACGCCGTGTCGTCCCCGGCGCCGACATCGACCTGATCCCCCTCGTCGACGGCGGTGAAGGCACCGCCCGCGCGCTCGCCACCGCCACCGGCGGCCGCCTCGTGCCACTGTCCGCGACCGGCCCCGTCGGCGAGCCCATCGGCACCCACTTCGCGCTGCTCGGCGACGGCGGCGCGGTCGTCGAGATGGCGGCCGTGGCCGGTCTGTCCCTGGTCCCCCGCTCCCTGCGCGACCCGGGCGCGACCACGACGTACGGCGTCGGTGAACTGATCGGCGCCGCCCTCGATCGGGGCGTACGCCGCATCCTCGTCGGCTGCGGCGACTCGGGTACGTCCGACGGGGGCGCCGGGGCGCTCCAGGCCCTCGGCGCCCGCCTGCTGGACGCGGAGGGACGCGAACTACCGCACGGCGGGCGGGCGTTGACGCGGCTCCACGCCATCGACGCGACCGGCCTCGACCCGCGCCTGAAGGACGCCGACCTCCTGGTCGCCTGTAATCCGTACAATATCCTGTGCGGTCCGCGCGGCGTCGCCCGCGTCTTCGGCCCGCAGAAGGGCGCGACCCCGGCGCAGGTGGAGCAGCTCGCCGCCGCCCTCGACCAGTGGGCGTACGTCCTGGAACGCACCGCCCTCGCGCCCACTGGCACCGACCTGCGCTTCGGCCCGGGCACCGGCGCATCCGGCGGCCTGGGGGCCGGGCTCGCCGCGCTCGGCGCCCGGCTGCTCCCCCGCTTCGACGTTCTCCTGGACCACATCGGCCTGGACGCCCGCCTCGCCCGCGCGGACCTGGTCGTCACCGCCGAGGGCGCCCTGGACCACCAGACTCCGCGCGGCAAGATCCCGGCCGAAGTGGCCCGCCGCGCCAAGCTGTCCGGCCGGCCGGTGCTCGCGCTGGCGGGCACGATCGGGGAGGGCGCGCACGAGGTGCGGGCGGCGGGTGTGGACGCGTACAGCTCGATCCTGCCCGCGCCGATGTCACTGTCCGAAGCGCTCGGCCGCGGCGGCGAGTTCCTCACCGACGCGACCGAGCGGGCACTGCGGATGGTGCTGCTGGGGGCTCAGGCCGGTCAGACCGCCGGGACGCAGCGGCCTTCCTCGGTACGGTAGTTCCACTTCGCGCCGTCCTTGACGAGCTCTTTGACGGCGCCGATGAAGCGGTCCACGTGCTCGTCGGGTGTACCGGCGCCGAAGCTCACGCGGATCGCGTTCAAGGAACGCTCGCCCGGCTCGGCCTCCGGCGCGCCGCACTCGCCCGGGTCCTGCGGGTCGCTGCCGAGCAGCGTGCGGACCAGCGGGTGGGCGCAGAACAGGCCGTCCCGTACGCCGATTCCGTACTCGGCGGAGAGCGCGGCCGCGAAGTGCGAGCTGTTCCAGCCGTCGACGACGAAGGAGATGACGCCGACGCGCGGGGCGTCGTCCCCGAAGAGTGAGAGGACGCGGACCGCGTCGACCTCGGAAAGGCCCTCCAGGACCTTCGTCACGAGCTGCTGCTCGCGCTCGACCAGGGAGTCGAAGCCGGCCTCGGTGAGCGCCTTGCAGGCGGAGGCGATCGCGTACACGCCGATGACGTTCGGCGAACCGGCCTCGTGGCGGGCGGCCGTGGTGTGCCACTCGACGTCCACGCCGCCGTCGGCGCGGCGGGCGACCTTGCGCGAGGCGCCGCCGCCCGCGAGGTACGGCTCGGCGCTCTGCAGCCAGTCGGCGCGGCCCGCGAGCACGCCGGAGCCGAACGGCGCGTACAGCTTGTGCCCGGAGAAGGCGACCCAGTCGACGTCCAGCGCGGCGATGTCCAGCGGGTGGTGCGGGGCGAGCTGAGCGGCGTCGAGCACGATCCGCGCGCCGTGGGCGTGGGCGGCGGCGGCGAGTTCCTTCACCGGCCACAGCTCACCGGTGACGTTCGACGCGCCGGTGACGCAGACGAGCGCCGGGCCGTAGGGATCGCGGGCGGCCAGCGCGCGCTCCAGGGTCTCGACGGCCTGGGCCGGAGTGCGGGGCGCGTTCAGGAAGTTGACCTTCGCGTTGCGCCAGGGCAGCAGCGAGGCGTGGTGCTCGGTCTCGAAGACGAACACCTGGCAGTCGGCGGGCAGGGCCGCGGCCAGCAGGTTGAGCGAGTCGGTCGTGGACCGGGTGAAGACGACCTGGTCGCTCTCGCGGCAGCCGAGGAACTCGGCGACCGTGGCGCGGCTGTTCTCGAAGAGGTCCGTCGACAGCTGCGAGAGGTACCCGGCGCCGCGGTGCACGCTGCCGTAGTACGGGGCGTACGCCGCCACGTCGTCCCACACACGCTGGAGGGCCGGGGCGCTGGCCGCGTAGTCGAGGGCGGCGTAGGTGACCTCGCCACCGGTCACGAGCGGCACGAGGACATCGCTCCCCAGAACGGGCAGAGGCGAACAAACCGCCTGGTCGGCGGCAGCGGTGGAAACAGACATGGCGAACTCCCGAAACAGGCAGGCGAATTCCCCGCGCCGGCGGATGCGCGACAGCGCTGGAGGGGAAAAGAAAGAGGGTGTGCGAAGAAGGGGCTACGGCCCTATCGCATTCGCTTGCTCACAAGAGGCTCCCTGAGAACCAGGACCCCAAGGCTTCGAGGGGTCCGCGCTTGCCGTGGACCTTTCTGTCCACGACCTGGTCTTCACCCGGGGCACCCCGCCACGGACGGAGGGTTGCCGGACAGCAAGCCGGGGCCAAAACGCTGTCACTCATGACCTGCCAAGCATCTTGCCACACGATCAAGACGACGCAAGGCGTAGTCCAGTCTCTGAGATCAAAGGAGCTGGACTACGCCTCGCGTCACACCACACCCGCGCTCAGCTGTTGCTGGCCGCCACCCAGCGCTCCAGCGCCGCCCGCGCCGCCCCCGAGTCGATCGACTCGGCGGCCCTGGCGATCCCCGCCGCGAGCTGCTCGTTCAGGGACGCGTCGGTCGGGTCGAGCGCGACCAGCGCCGCCGCCGTGTTGAGCAGCACCGCGTCCCGCACGGGGCCGGTCTCCCCGGCCAGGAGCCGCCGGGCGACATCCGCGTTGTACGACGCGTCCGCGCCGCGCAGCGCCTCGACGGGCACGATCTCCAGGCCCACGTCGCGCGGGTCGAAGGCCTGCTCCGTGACCGCTCCGTCCCGTACGGTCCACACCCGCGAGGTGGCCGTCGTCGTCAGCTCGTCGAGGCCGTCGTCGCCGCGGAAGACCAGGGCCGAGCTCCCCCGTTCGGCGAGCACGCCCGCCACGATGGGGGCCATCCGGGCGTCGGCGACACCGACGGCCTGCGCCTTCACCCGCGCCGGGTTCGTCAGCGGTCCGAGGATGTTGAACGTCGTCTGCGCGCCCAGCTCCTTGCGTGCCTTCGCGGCGTACCGCAGGGCGGGGTGGAACTTCACCGCGAAGCAGAAGGTGATGCCCGCTTCCTCCGCCACCTCGGCGACACGCCGCGGCGTCAACTCCAGGTTGACGCCGAGCTTCTCCAGGACGTCGGAGGCGCCGCTCGCGGACGAGGCGGCCCGGTTGCCGTGCTTGACGACCTTGGCGCCGGTGCCCGCGACGACGATCGCCGACATGGTGGAAATGTTGACGGTCTTGGCCAGGTCGCCGCCCGTACCGACGATGTCGACGGTACGGCCCGGCACCTCGATGGTGTTGGCGTGCGCGTACATCGAGCGCACCAGGCCGGTGACCTCGTCGACCGTCTCGCCCTTGGCGCGCAGCGCGACCGCGAAGCCGGCGATCTGGGCGTCGGTCGCCTCGCCGCTCATGATGCGGTCCATGGCCCAGGCCGTGTCGTCGGCGGAGAGGTCCTCGCCGCGCAGCAGGGCGTTCAGGACACCCGGCCAGGAGCCGGCCGCCACGCTGTCGCCGCCGACCGGGGTCACAACGTTCATGGTCCGCTCCAGGGTCCACAGCCAGTAAGGATGGCTCCTACCCTATCCAGCCGGGCGGACAGCGAAGAGCCCCGTCCGGCGAATGGGCGGGGCTCCTGCTGTGGCGACCTTGTCAGGCCGGAGATCAGTGGTGGCCGTGGCCGCTGGTGATCTCCTTGTACTCGTCGGCGGTCGGCTTGGGGATCTGGTTCCCCTCGCCGTAGTAGCCCTTGCTCAGCTTGGCCCTGAGCTTCTGGCCGCGCGTCACCTTGCGCTCGACACCGTTCTCGTCGACCGACGGGCCGATCTCGGCCGGCGCGTACTGCTCGTGTGCCGTGAGGCTGTGCAGCTGCTGCTGGCTGAGCGGCTCGTGGACCTCGACGAACTCACCGTGCGGCAGGCGCTTGATGATGCCGGACTCGCGTCCGTGCAGCACCTTGTCCTTGTCGCGGCGCTGAAGCCCGAGGCAGATCCGCCTGGTGATGATGAACGCCAGAACCGGTCCCACGAAGTAGGAGATCCGGACGAACCAGGTGATCGAGTTGATCGACAGGTGGAAGTGCGTGGCGAAGATGTCGTTGCCACCACCGAGCAGCATGATCACGTAACCGGTGATCCAGGCGACGCCCAGCGCGGTCCGGGTCGGCGCGTTGCGCGGCCGGTCCAGGATGTGGTGCTCGCGCTTGTCGCCGGTGACCCACGACTCGATGAACGGGTAGACCGCCAGCGCGACGAGCACCAGGCCGAAGAGCACCAGCGGGATGAACACGCCCAGGGCGAGCGTGTGGCCCCAGAAGTTGATCTCCCAGCCCGGCATCACACGGACCAGTCCCTCGGCGAAGCCCATGTACCAGTCGGGCTGTGCGCCGGTGGACACCTGGTCCGGACGGTACGGGCCGAGCGCCCAGACCGGGTTGATCGTGAACAGACCCGAGATGGCCGCGATGACACCGAAGACCAGGAAGAAGAAGCCTCCGGCCTTGGCCATGTAGACCGGCAGCAGCGGCATGCCGACGACGTTCTTGTTCGTACGGCCGGGGCCCGCGAACTGCGTGTGCTTGTGGTAGAAGACCAGGATCAGGTGGGCCACCACGAGGCCGAGCATGATGCCCGGCAGCAGCAGGATGTGGATGGAGTAGAACCGGGCCACCATGTCGTGGCCGGGGAACTCCCCGCCGAACAGGAAGAACGAGATGTACGTGCCGACGACGGGCGTCGCCAGGATCGCGCCCTGCGTGAAGCGGACACCGGTGCCGGAGAGCAGGTCGTCCGGGAGCGAGTAGCCGGTGAAACCGGTGAACATGCCCAGGACGAACAGCAGGAAGCCGAACAGCCAGTTGATCTCACGCGGCTTGCGGAACGCGCCCGTGAAGAACACGCGCATCATGTGCACGAACATCGCCGCGAGGAAGATCAGCGCGGCCCAGTGGTGGATCTGCCGGATGAGCAGACCGCCACGGACGTCGAAGCTGATCTCCAGGGTCGACGCGTAGGCCTCCGTCATCCGGATGCCCTGCATCGGCACGTACGAGCCGTGGTACACGATCTCGTTCATGCTCGGGTGGAAGAACAGCGTCAGGTACACACCCGTGAGGATGATGATGATGAAGCTGTAGAGCGCGATCTCACCGAGCATGAAGGACCAGTGGTCCGGGAAGATCTTGCGCATGTTGGCCTTGGCGAGGCTGTAGATGCCCAGCCGGCCGTCCGCCCAGTCGGCTACCCGCTCACCCGCGGGTGCCTTGCGCTTTTCGTCGGTCACGGTGCTCATCCGCGCTCCCAGAAACTAGGACCGACGGGCTCTTCGAAGTCGCTGAGCGCCTCGAGGAATCCTTCGTCATTCACACCGATCCGCAGCTGCGGGAGGGCGTGACCGGCCGGGCCGAAGATGACGCGGGCACCGTCGGAGAGGTCGAAGGTGGACTGGTGGCACGGGCAGAGCACGTGATGCGTCTGCTGCTCGTACAGGCTGATCGGGCATCCGACGTGGGTGCAGATCTTCGAGAACGCCACGATGCCCTCGTGGGACCAGTCGAGTTCGCGCTTGTCCTTGATGTCCTGCGGCTGGAGCCGGACGATCATCAGAGCGGCCTTGGCGATCTCGTTGTTGAACTCGTGGTTGTCCTCTTCCAGGCCTTCCGGCTTGGCGAAGGTCAGCGAACCGACCGCGACGTCCTCGGGACGCAGCGGCTCGTTCGTGTTCATGTTGATGAGCTGCTTGCCCTTGCCCCACAGCGTGTGGCGCAGCTTGTCCTCGGGCAGCGGGCCCAGGTCGCGCAGCAGGACCACACCGGAGAGCGGCACCATGGCCAGCGCGCCGAACATCGTGGTGCGGATCAGCTTGCGGCGCCCGATCGCGGACTCCTCGGCGCCGGCCTTGAAGTCGGCCATGACCTTGGCCTTGACCTCGGGCTCGGCCGAGATGGCGTGCCGGTCGTCGGCGACCTCCACGTCGGACATCAGGGTGCGGGCCCAGTGGACCGCGCCCGCGCCGATGCAGAAGAGCGCGAGACCGAGGGTCACGCCCAGCGAGAGGTTCAGCGCACTGACGTGGCCGAGCGGCCAGACGTACACGATCTTCTCGACGGGGAACGCCACGAACGAGGCGATGAAGCCGATCGTGGACAGCATCGACAGCGTGAACAGCAGGGCGACCGTGCGCTCGGAGCGCTTGGCGGCCCGCTCGTCGATGTCCTGGATACGCGGCTTGTGGGGCGGCAGCCCCGGGTCCGCGAACGGGTCTTCCGCCACGGCTACCGCGCCGTGCGCGGTGTCCTGCTCGCTCGGCAGGTTCTTCTCTGGAATCTGTTGGCTACTCATGACTTCTTGGCCTTTACGGTCCAAGCGGCAACCCAGACGGCGACCGCGACCAGGGCGCCCAGACCGAAGATCCATCCCAGCAGGCCTTCGGAGACCGGACCGAGAACGCCCGGCTCACGGCCGCCGGGGCTTCTCGTTCTCGTCAACGTACTACATCAGCTTCTGCCCCTGATTGGGCAACTATGCCAGTTACGTGCGCTTTCACCTGATTAGCGGAGTCATTTACCGACTCGCCCCGGGGGCGGCTCCCCCCTTGCCGGGGAACTCAGGGCGCGCGGACCGGCATGTTTGTTCGCGACGCGACCTTGAAGAAGACGCAGGCCGAACCGGCACCGGCCGCCTGCCCTCGACCCCACCCCCTGAGCGCGCGTCACACCGGCGAGACCCAGCCAAACAGGAGATCGAACGTTACCATCTAGTTACTTATACGACATCGATGCGTTATCTTCGTGATCATAAGGTGATCTTGCTTCTCGCGGTGCATTGGAGACATTTTCTACAGATCCAAAAAACGTCCGCTCCACATCTGCCGCACATAGCATCATCACGAAAACGGGGAAAATTCGTGTCACGAACTCGCATTGTCGACGTGGTCAATTTCATGCCGGAGCGGGTGGTTCGCAACAGCGAAGCGCAGGCCGAGAACAGCGATCTCAGTGATCATGCGTTCTTCGCCGGCGTGCACGAGCGCCGCTTCGCCTGGCCTGGCTACACATCAGCCCAACTGGGCACCGCCGCCCTGAAGAAGCTCTTTGAGCGAAACAGCGTGCGGGCGGCCGATGTAGATCTCATCATCTGCGCCTCGCAGTTGAACGACGCATTCTCTCCCGGCGTGGGGACGGCCATCCAACACGCGGTCGGCGCCACCTCGGCAGCCGTGCTGCAAGTGGACAACGGCTGTTGCTCCTGGATTTCCTCCGTCAACACGGCAAAGGCGTTCATCGACTCGGGTCATTACCGCACGATTGCGGTGGTGACTGTCACTAATTTTGTGTCGCGACTGGATGAATTCCAGAAGAGCCCGGAATCCCGAGTCCTCGGTGACGGCGCATCCGCCACACTGCTCACCGTCGGGGAAGAGCCCACCATTCTCTCCATACACGAGCAGGCCTTTGGCGAAAACTGGGGAGCGCTCCGGGTCGAGCCCAACTCCGTTGACGGCATGCAGATCCCGTACTGGGCGGACGGTTCGGGCGCGCTCACCGTGAAGTTCGACCAGAACATGCTGGCCCGCCTCTATGCCGTGACCATGGAGCAGCTTCCCCGCGCGGTCGACGTCGCACTGGAAAAGGCAGGCGTGGACAACAAGGACGTCGCCTACCTCATCACGCACCAGCCGAACGACAAATACGTCGCCGAATGGCGGAAGCGCTGTGGATTCGATGATTCCCGTGCGCACGACACCCTCAGCAAGTACGGCAACATGTTCCAGGGGTCTCTTCCGGTGACTTTCGCCGACGCCCTGGACAAGCGCATGGTCTCTCCCGGAGACCTCATCGCATTCGCGACCTTCTCACACGGCGGCGAACTCGTCGCCTCCATGGTCTGGCGCTGGAACTGACCCCATTCCGGGTCCCGGCGTCATCATCCATCGCTCACCAAATTCATTTCCAGGAGAAATCATGGTCAACCGTGTGCCCGACGAGTCGGGCCTCGCTCAGAACTACGTCCTCGACAGGTCCGACCTTCAGGAACTGGACCTGGTGTGGAACGAGAACACCGGCATGGACGACATGATGAAGCTCATGGAAAGCAAGACGAAGGAGACGTACGAGCACAGCGAGATATTCGGCCAGCACTGTTCCCTCGCCGAGCACATCAATGTGCCGTACGACATCGTCTTCGAGTACGCCGCCAACGCCCGTTCCCTCGAGGAATGGACCTACAGCATCCGTAACATGCAGCACATGGGCGGCGGTCTGTACCGGGCCGACGAGATGATCCAGCCGAACACGGACATCTACATCCGCGCCGAAGCGCAGAAGGGCCCCGAGCACGGCCTCGTGGTCTACCCGTGCGCCTGGGACCAGGGGCACGAGCTGTGGATGCGCTACTACCTGACCATCATCGACTCGTCGAAGGTCCTCAACAAGCCGGGCACGGTCGTGCTGTGGACCAACTGCAAGCACCCGTACTACGACCGCGAGACGCAGAACGTCCCGGACTACATCGCCGAGGGCCGGGCGCGCACCGACCGCGTCTGGGTCGGTGACATCTGGCCCGTGTTCCACGCGGGCCACAGCGTCGAGATGGGCAACCTCAAGCGGATCCTCGAGCACAGGTTCGGCGCGGCCAAGAGCTGACGTGGTGAACCGGAAGCGGTTGCCGACCTCTTCCGTTCACCGATCCAGTAAGACCACACGCTACAAACGGGGGAGCAAATGCGGCTGGCTGATGCCTTAGTCACAGTTCTGCGCGACCTGGATACCAGGTACGTCTTCGGGGTCAGTGGCGCGAACATCGAACACGTCCACGACGCCATCGAAAGACTCGGTCATGGTCGCCTGACGTCCGTCCTGGCGAAGCGAGAGGACGGCGCGGCGTTCATGGCTGACGCGCGCGCCCGGGTACACCGGACGTTGGGCGTGTGCTGCTCCACCTCCGGCGGCGGAATGATGAACCTGGTGGCGGGGCTGGCCGAGTCCCACGCCGAATCAGTGCCGGTACTGGCCCTTGTCGGCCAGCCGCCGACGGCTCTGGACGGCCATGGGTCCTTCCAGGATTCATCCGGCACGGGCCGGACCGTGGATGCGCTTCCCATGTTGCGCTCCGTCACCAAGAAGACCGTCCGGCTCACCGAGTCGGACGGCTTCTGGGACCGTCTGCGAGACGCGATCACGACGTCTCTCAGCGGACGCAAGGGCCCGGTGGCCCTCCTGCTTCCCAGGGACAGCTACGAGCTGGATGTCGGCGAGCGACCCTTCGACTGGCCAACCGACATCAGCGCCTTCATCGATCCGGAACCGGTCGACGTGGAGGCGGTGTCCGCCCTCTTCGAGAGGTTGCGGAATGCCAGTGCGCCGGTGCTCCTGCTCGGCCACGGGGTCCGCCGCTCCTGCGATCCGGAGGCGGTACGGGTCTTCGCGGAACGGGCACGCATACCGGTCGTGACGACCATGGGTGCCCGCGGCGAGTTCCCCAACGACAGTCCCCTGTATCTGGGGGTCGTCGGCGAGGGCGGTCATCCCTCGGCCGCCGCCTATGTGGAGAAGTCGGACTTCGTCCTGGCGGTGGGCACGGGCCTGGCCCTGATGACCAGAAGGGCGCTGCCCGGGTGGGACGCGAGCAAGGCCGGCGCGGTCAATATCGATCCCGGTGAGCTTGAGCGGTCCTCCCTCGCCGACATCCTGGTCCGAGGTGACGCCGGCCGGGTGTTCCAGCTGCTGGAACGGCTGAGGTCGGCGGACCCCTTCACGGCCCCGCCCGTCACCGGATACGAGCTGACGCGCTTCCTGCCCCGACCCGCTCCCCCGGTCCCCGGACGGACCGGCACGGCCGGTGGCGATGCGCTGGTGCAGAGCGAAGCCGTGCAGATGGTCCAGGAGTACCTGCCCCACGCGGGCCACCTCCTGTACGACGCGGGCAATTGCAGCGTCGCGTCCATGCACTACGGATCCGTCCCACCCGGCTCCACGTCGACGATCGCGTTGGGGATGGGGGGCATGGGCTACAGCATCGCGGCCGCGATCGGGGCCCAGCTCGGTTCTCGGCCGGGCACCCGGACCGTCGTGTTCTGCGGTGACGGCGCCTTCCTGATGAGCGGTCTCGAGATACACACGGCGGTCGAGCTCGGACTGCCCATCCTCTACGTCGTTTTCAACAACGGCATGCATGGCATGTGTGCAACGCGCCAGCAGAAGTTCTTCGACTCCCGCATCACCACCGTCGACTACACGCCCGTCGACGCGCACATGGTGGCGCGGGGGCTGGGAACCGGGGACCGACTGTGGGTCGCGAGCGCCGGAACCCCCGGTGAGCTGGCCCGCCGCCTGGACGAGTACCAGCTCAACTGCCATCTGCCCGGTGTTCTCGAACTCCGGCTCCCCGTGGAGGAAGTACCTCCCTTCGCTTCCTTCCTGCCCGCCGACGAACCGACCGTGTCGGTGCCGAGGCCGCGGCAGCCCGTCGTCTCGTACGAGATGACCGGAAGCGCGATCTGACGTCGCCGACCTCAGTCCCCCTCGTCCGCGCGTTCCCGCGTTCCCGTCCTCTCGTGGAACCGGGGCGGCTGGGGACGCGCGGACCCCATCGGAAAGAACAGACATGACAGTTCAAGAGCTGGACCTCGCAGGCATCACGGACTCCGGACTTCGCGCCGACTACCTCGCAAGCTCTCAGCTGTTCCGCAAGATCGGGCGGGGCCGCTACCTGGGTCGCTTCATGTTCCCCCCGGCCAAGCGGCCCTATTTCGACACGTTCTTCTCCTTCGTCTGCTACATCGACGACCTGGCCGACGACATCAATCTCAGCGTCGACGTCAGGGCCCGCCGGCTCGACGAGTGGGAGCGCACGTACATGGCCGTCGCCAAAGGCGAGTCCTTGCCGACGGACAAGCCGCTGTCCCACTCGGAGGAGACGGACGCCGCCCTCGCCCGGGCCCTCGTGCACACCATGCGTACGTGGGATCTGCCCTACCTTCGCGTACCGGAGTTCGTGGACGGTCATCGCAAGACCCTCGCGACCTACGAGTACACGAACGATGAGCATCTCGACGAGTTCATCCAGACGGTGACGCTCCTGCCCGCGATCTGGATCAACCAGATCTTCGAGCCGCTGAACGAGGACGCCGAGGAACTGTGCCGGCACACCATCACGGCCTTCCAGTTGCTGGACTTCGTCTGGGACGTCCGTGAGGACCTGGACCTGGGGCGGCTCTACCTCCCCGTGGAACACCTCACCCGGTTCGGTCTGACCCGTGCGGACCTGAAGCGCCAGATCGGCAGCGGCTACATCAGTGACCCCCTGCGCGAGCTGATCCAGTCCGAGATCGACGTGGCCCGCAAGCACCTGGACGCCGGCCGCTCCTGGCCGCAGACGCTGCACCCGACGTCGCGGATCTTCATGGAGACGGACATCCAGACGCACGACTCGATGTTCCCGGAGCTGGTCAAGGACGACTACGCCTTCTTCAAGAACCCGAAGCGGGGGCTGGACTTCGCGTCGGGCCGCATGATCCCGCGCACGCTCTCGGGCATCGCCCGGGCGCGGAAGGTCAACCAGCGGTCGGCGAAGAGCGGTTACCTGATCCGGCCCCCTTACCAGGGCACCGGCGCATGACACGCAGCGCGATCCTCAGCGGTCTGGGAACCTGGGTCCCTCCGCAGGTGGTCACGAACGACATGCTCGCCGCGGAACTGGAGACGTCCGACGAGTGGATCAGGACCCGTACCGGGATCACCCGGCGGCATGTCGCGTCCGCCGGGATGAGCACCGGTCATCTCGCCACGGAGGCGGCGCGGCGTGCGCTGAAGTCGGCCGGGGCCGATCGCGTCGACGTCGTCGTCGTGGCCACGAGCACTCCGGACCGCCCCTGTCCGGCGACGGCCCCGGCGGTCGCAGCGGCTCTCGGCCTCGTCGGTGCCGGTGCGTTCGACGTGGCCGCGGTGTGCACCGGTTTCGTGTACGGACTGGCCACCGCGGCGGGGTTGATCGGAACCGAAGTGGCAGATTCGGCACTGGTGGTCGGGGCGGACACGTTCTCCACGATCCTCGATCCGGAGGACCGCACCACCCGGGTGATCTTCGGTGACGGCGCTGGCGCCGTAGTGCTGCGCGCCGGTGACCGCCGGCAGAACGGTGCCCTCCTCGGTTTCGACCTGGGCAGCGACGGCACGGGCGTCGACCTCATCACCGTCCCTGCCGGAGGATCGGAACAGCGGCTCAGCGGGGCTAAACCGGCGTCGGCAGACTCGTACTTCCAGATGGACGGCCCTCAGGTCTTCGTCCGAGCCGTCAGACACATGACCGGGTCGGTACGCAAGGTCCTGGACGCCGCCGCGCTGGCCCCTGCGGACATCAGCCACCTGGTTCCCCATCAGGCCAACGTCAGGATTCTCGACACCTGCGCGCGGGAGCTGGGTCTGCCGCCCGAGCGGGTCGTGAAGAACATCGACCGAGTCGGCAACACCGTGGCCGCCTCCATTCCGCTCGCTCTCGCGGCAGGCGCCGCCGACGGACGGATGGAGGCGGGCCAGTCGGTCGTCCTCACCGGCTTCGGCGGCGGTCTGACGTGGGGGTCGACGCTCCTCACCTGGCCCGAGGCCCTCGATGTGGTCGACGAGTGACGACACACGAATGAGAAGAGAACCATGAACACCATCAACGAGAACCTCAAGGCGCTGCTCGACGAGCGGTTTCCCCAGTCCACCGACCTCCTCTTCGACGGCGCGTCCTTCAAGGACGCGGGAATGGATTCGATGGCAGTCGTCGAGTTCATTGTGGAGTTGGAGCGCCAGTTCGGCACCCCGACGCTGAAGGGCAACGAACTCGGAGCGGAGTCGACCCTTGAGGGCGCACGTGAGCTCCTCAAATCGGTGGGCGTGAGCTGATGCCCATGGAGCATCTTCTGACGCTCAACGAGAATCCGCTCCCGCCGCTCGCATCCGTCGCCGCAGAGATCGCTCGCCACATCACCGACATCAACCGGTACCCGGAGTTCTATCCGGAACGACTGAAGGGCATCATCGCGGACTGGCTGGAGCTGCCCACCGACGCAGTGGTGGTGGGATCCGGGTCCGTCGGGGTCGCCCTTCAGGCGTTGCAGGCGAGCGTGCGTCCGGGTGGGGGGCTGGCGTATGCGTGGCGCAACTTCGACGCCTACCCCCTGCTCGCCGAGATGGCCGGCGCCCGGGCGATCGAGGTTCCGCTGCTGCCGGGCGGGCACCAGGATCTCGACGCCCTGGGGAAGGCAGCCGTGGACGCGGACGCGGTGATCGTGTGCAATCCGCACAACCCGACCGGTCGGCTGGTTCCGGCGGACCAGTTGAAGGAGTTCATCGCCCTGGTCCCGGCCGACACCCTGATCGTCCTGGACGAGGCGTACGTCGAGTTCGTCGACTCCGGCGACCGCCCCGACTCGGTGGAGTGGGTACGGGAGTTCCCGAACCTTTTGGTGCTGCGCACGTTCTCGAAGGCCTACGGACTGGCCAATATGCGTGTCGGTTACGGTGTCGCGAACCCGGTGCTCGCACAGCGCATCGGCAGGTACCAGCTTCCGTTTGCCATGGGTTCCCTGCCAGTGGTCGCGGTGGAGACGTCACTGCGTGAGCAGCGGGAGCTTGAAGAGCGCGTCGAGTTCATCGTCCGCGAACGCGACCGGGTCGCCGCGAAGTTGAGCCGTTCCTGGAACGTGCTGCCCAGCCACACGAACTTCCTGTGGTTCGACGAGCCGGAACGGACCGAGGACATCCGCAGGGCGCTGGAGCGGCACGGGGTCCGGGCGCGCTACTTCGAGGGCGAGGGCGTGCGGCTCACCGTCGGAGACACCGATGCCAACAACGCGGTGCTTCAGGCCCTGACCTAGGCGAGCCGAGAAGAAACAAGAGCCGCTGTCGACGGGAAACCCGGTCGACAGCGGCTCTTCATGTCTTCGTTGCGGTTACCAGCCGCCGTCCGGCGCGATCCGGCGCACCCCGGAAAGGGCTGCCTGAAGGACGGTGGGGAACCAAGCCGAGAAACGGTTCTCCCGCTGGAGCTCGGCGAGTTCCTCACTGCTCACGTACCGGAAGTCGTGGACCTCGGCCGGATCCGGCTCAGGTCGCTGCTTCACCACGCCCACGAACAGGTGGTTGTACTCCTTCTCGACGAGGCCCGAGATGTCGTCGGGGTGCTCGTACGTGACCGTCCCGGCCGGCTCGAGCGAGAAGTCGTCGAGTCCGAGTTCCTCGGCGACACGCCGGGCTGCCGCGGCCTCCGCCCGCTCGTCGGGGTACGGGTGCCCGCAGCACGTGTTGGACCAGACACCCGGCGAGTGGTACTTCGACAGGGCCCGCTGCTGGAGCAGCATGCGTCCCTCGGTGTCGAAGAGGAACACCGAGAAGGCCCGGTGCAGTTGTCCGGGCGCCTGGTGCGCCGACAGCTTTTCGGCGACGCCGATCGTACGGCCCTGCTCGTCGACGAGTTCAAGCAGAATCGGATCGGTTGCAGGACCCCGAGGAGTCGTCGTGACGGGCAGCCGGGCCGGGCCTCGCAGCCACAGACCGGGCTTGAGCTGCACCTCGTCGTCGTCGAGCTCAACAGTGGCGCATCGCTGCGCAAGGCCGACCAGCGCTTCCTTGGCCATCAGTCTGGAGAGGTTGTCACCGAGGCAGTAGTGGATTCCACGGCCGAATGAGAGGTGCTTGCGGCCGTGTGCCCCCAGCGTCAGGACCTCAGGGTTCTCGAAGGCCCGTTCGTCCCGGTTGGCCGCGGCGAGCATCAGCAGCACCACGTCACCGCGCTGCATCGTCTGGCCGTGCAGGGTGATCGGCTCGTTGACGACACGCCAGGACGCGTGCGTGGGCGGCTCCAGACGCAGCACCTCGTCCACCACGTCGTCCGCGAGACCGGGGTCGGCGGCGAGACGGTTCAGCGCCTCCGGGTGCTGGGCGAGCAGCACGGCCGCGTTGCCGATGAGGTTGGCGAAGGTGTCGAGGCCGGGGACGATTAGCAGGACGCACACCGCTGCGATCTGGTGAATCGTCAGGCCCTTGATGACGTCTTCCAGCCGGGAGAGCTCGCTGATCAGGTCGGTGCCATCACCGTCCCGACGCTCCTCCAGCACCTTGGTGAAGTACTCCGTACACTGCGCCACCGCGCGCTGGCAAACGATCGCCAGGTCTTCGGGTGGCGCGGCGCCGAGCTCCAGGATCCTCGCTATCTCGGACGACCAGCCGGAGATGAGCTTCTGGTCGTCACGGGGGATGCCCATCATGTCCCCGAGCACGCGCGCGGGGAGTTCCGTGGCCAGCACGTCCATGACGTCGAATCGCTCGGGGACGTCAGTCAGCAGCTCGTCCACCACGGCGGTCACCGACTTGATCAGGTTCTCGACCGCGGTAGGCGTGAACGGCGCGGCCACTAGGCTCCGCAAACGGGTGTGGTCCGACGGATCCAGCAACCGGAAGAGGTTGGCGTCCCAGCCGTCCAGGCCCAGCCCCAGGAAGGGCGGCGGCTCTTCCCCGGGCCCGCCGGCCACCTGGGCGAAGAACTGGGTGTTCCCGAGATCCTTGCCGAGCCGCCGGTCCCGGAGCAGGGACTCCACTTCCTCGTAGCGACTGACCACCCAGGAGTTCAGGGGCCCGGGCAGGAGAGGGTGTTCGTCGCGGAGTTTCGCATAGGCGGGGTAAGGGTTCCGACGGAAGCCCGGATCGGTCGGGTCGAAGAAAAATCCGGCTTCAACAGCAGGATCTAACATCAATTTCTCCCCCATGTTACGCCGCAGGCACGCCTTCCAGGCAACTCGCCCCCGACTCAAGATCACAACCTCAGCGATCGTAGCCTCGATCCAGCGACGCTTAGATAACGGATCAATAACTCATGATCGACGTGCTCACACAAGAAGGTGGCCCCACGGACACGAGTCCGTAGGGCCACCTTTGCGGCGTTCAGCTGATCAGTGGCCGTGACCGTGACCGCTGGTGATCTCGTTGTACTCCTCGGTCCTCGGCTTGGGAATCTGGTTGCCCTCGCCGAAGTACCCCTTGCTGAGCTTGGCTCGCAGCTTCTCGGAGCCCTTCACCTTGCGCTCTATGCCGTTCTCGTCGACCGTCGGGCCGATCTCGGCCGGCGTGTACTGCTCGTGTGCCGTGAGGGTGTGCAGCTGCTGCTGGCTGAGCGGCTCGTGGATCTCGACGAACTCACCGTGCGGCAGGCGCTTGATGATGCCGGTCTCGCGGCCGTGCAGCACCTTGTCGCGCTCGCGGCGCTGGAGACCCAGGCAGATCCGCTTGGTGACGATGAACGCGATGACCGGGCCGACGAAGTAGAAGATCCGGACGAACCAGGTGATCGAGTTGATCGACAGGTGGAAGTAGGTGGCGAACAGGTCGTTGGCACCACCGACCATGGCCACGGAGAACCAGGTGAGCCAGGCGACGCCGAGCGCGGTCCGGGTCGGCGCGTTACGCGGCCGGTCCAGCAGGTGGTGTTCGCGCTTGTCGCCGGTGATCCACGACTCGATGAACGGGTACACGGCGATCACCACGAGCATCAGACCGAAGGCGATCAGCGGGATGAACACACCCAGGTTGAGGGTGTGACCCCAGAGGTCGATCTCCCAGGCCGGCATGACACGGACGAGGCCCTCGGAGAAGCCCATGTACCAGTCGGGCTGGGCGCCGGTGGACACCTGGTCCGGACGGTACGGACCCATGGCCCACACCGGGTTTATCGTGAACAGCGCCGCGATGGCCGCGATGACACCGAAGACCAGGAAGAAGAAGCCTCCGGCCTTGGCCATGTAGACCGGCAGCAGCGGCATGCCGACGACGTTCTTGTTCGTACGGCCGGGGCCCGCGAACTGCGTGTGCTTGTGGTAGAAGACCAGGATCAGGTGGGCCACCACGAGGCCGAGCATGATGCCCGGCAGCAGCAGGATGTGGATGGAGTAGAACCTGGCGATGATGTCGTGGCCCGGGAACTCCCCACCGAACAGGAACATCGAAATGTACGTGCCGATGACCGGAATCGACAAAACCAGCCCTTGACTGATGCGGACACCGGTGCCGGAGAGCAGGTCGTCCGGGAGCGAGTAGCCGGTGAAACCGGTGAACATGCCCAGGACGAACAGCAGGAAGCCGAACAGCCAGTTGATCTCACGCGGCTTGCGGAACGCGCCCGTGAAGAACACGCGCATCATGTGCACGAACATCGCCGCGAGGAAGATCAGCGCGGCCCAGTGGTGGATCTGCCGGATGAGCAGACCGCCACGAACGTCGAAGCTGATCTCCAGGGTCGACGCGAAGGCCTCCGTCATCCGGATGCCCTGCATCGGCACGTACGAGCCGTGGTACACGACCTCGTTCATGCTCGGGTGGAAGAACAGCGTCAGGTACACACCCGTGAGGATGATGATGATGAAGCTGTAGAGGCAGATCTCACCCAGCATGAAGGACCAGTGGTCCGGGAAGATCTTGCGCATGTTGGCCTTGGCCAGGCTGTAGATGCCCAGCCGGCCGTCCGCCCAGTCGGCTACCCGCTCACCCGCGGGCGCCTTGCGCTTTTCGTCAGTCACGGTGCTCATCCGCGCTCCCAGAAACTAGGACCGACGGGCTCTTCGAAGTCGCCGAGCGCCTCGAGGAATCCTTCGTCATTCACACCGATCCGCAGCTGCGGGAGGGCGTGGCCGGCCGGGCCGAAGATGACGCGCGCACCGTCGGAAAGGTCGAAAGTGGACTGGTGGCACGGGCAGAGCACGTGATGCGTCTGCTGCTCGTACAGGCTGATCGGGCAGCCGACATGGGTGCAGATCTTGGAGAACGCCACGATGCCCTGGTGGGACCAGTCGAGTTCGCGCTTGTCCTTGATGTCCTGCGGCTGGAGCCGGACGATCATCAGAGCGGCCTTGGCGATCTCGTTGTTGAACTCGTGGTTGTCCTCTTCCAGGCCTTCCGGCTTGGCGAAGGTCAGCGAACCGACCGCGACGTCCTCGGGACGCAGCGGCTCGTTCGTGTTCATGTTGATGAGCTGCTTACCCCTGCCCCACAGCGTGTGGCGCAGCTTTTCCTCGGGCAGCGGGCCCAGGTCGCGCAGCAGGACCACACCGGAGAGCGGCACCATGGCCAGCGCGCCGAACATCGTGGTGCGGATCAGCTTGCGGCGCCCGATCGCGGACTCCTCGGCGCCGGCCTTGAAGTCGGCCATGACCTTGGCCTTGACCTCGGGCTCGGCCGAGATGGCGTGCCGGTCGTCGGCGACCTCCACGTCGGACATCAGGGTGCGGGCCCAGTGGACCGCGCCCGCGCCGATGCAGAAGAGGGCGAGGCCCAGCGTCACACCCAGCGAGAGGTTCAGCGCGCTCACGTGGCCGAGCGGCCAGACGTACACGATCTTGTCGACCGGGAACGCCACGAAGGAGGCGATGAAGCCGATCGTGGACAGCATGGACAGCGTGAACAGGAGGGCGACCGTGCGCTCGGAGCGCTTGGCGGCCCGCTCGTCGATGTCCTGGATACGCGGCTTGTGGGGCGGCAGCCCCGGGTCCGCGAACGGGTCTTCCGCCACGGCTACCGCGCCGTGCGCGGTGTCCTGCTCGCTCGGCAGGTTCTTCTCTGGAATCTCTTGGCTACTCATGACTTCTTGGCCTTAGCGGTGTGGGCCGCGACCCAGACGGCGACGGCGATCAGCGAACCCAGACCGAAGATCCAGCCGAACAGGCCCTCGCTGACGGGGCCGAGGCCGCCCAGCGCGAAGCCGCCGGGGGTCTCCGTCTCCTCGCCGTTCACCGTCTTGACGTACGCGATGATGTCCTTCTTCTGCTGCTCCGGCAGCGTCGTGTCGGGGAAGGACGGCATGTTCTGCGGGCCGGTCTGCATGGCCTCGTAGAGGTGCTTCGGGCTCACGTCTTCAAGGCTCGGGGCGTACTTGCCGTTAGTGAGGGCACCGCCCTCGCCCGTGAAGTTGTGGCACTGGGCGCAGTTGGTGCGGAACAGGTCGCCACCCTTGGCGATGTCCGCACCCTTGGGGTCGTACTGCTCCTCGGTCGGCGTGATCGGGCCGGCGCCGAGGGAGGCGACGTACGCGGCGAGCTGGTCGATCTCGGCCTGCGAGTAGATCTTCCTCTTCTTCGGCACCTGGGCGCCGGGCTGCTGCGCCGGCATGCGTCCGGTGCCGACCTGGAAGTCCACTGCGGCAGAGCCGACGCCCACCAGGGACGGGCCGTCCGAGCCGCCCTGACCGCCGGTACCGTGGCAGCTGGAGCAGCCGACGGCGTAGAGCTTCTTGCCCTCCTCGATGGCGAGGGACTGGGCTGTTTCATCGGCCTGGGCCTTGCCCGCGGGCGCGAACGCGGCGTACAGCCCCCCGGTGGCCGCCAGCGCGAGGAGTAGTACGACGACCGCCGCCAGCGGATGGCGTCGTCGTGCGGAGAGCTTTTTCACGGATTACCCCGGTGTCAGGATCTTCTGCGTCGATGGAGCTGGATGTGGGCCGGGTTTCGGACCCGACCTACTTGATCATGTAGATCGTGGCGAAGAGGCCGATCCAGACGACATCGACGAAGTGCCAGTAGTAGGACACGACGATGGCGGCGGTTGCCTGCTCGTGGGTGAATCTCTTGGCCGCGTAGGTGCGGCCGAGGACCAGCAGGAAGGCGATGAGTCCGCCCGTCACATGCAGTCCGTGGAAGCCGGTCGTCAGGTAGAACACCGAGCCGTACGGGTCGGACGAGAGCGAGAGGCCCGCGTCCTTCACCAGCTCGCTGTACTCGAGAACCTGGCCTCCGATGAAGATCGCACCCATCACGAACGTGATGATGAACCACGCCCGGAGCTTCTTCACGTCCCCGCGCTCGGCGGCGAAGACGCCGAGCTGGCAGGTGAGGGAGGAGAGCACCAGGATCGTGGTGTTCGTCGCCGAGAACGGGAAGTTCAGGTGTTCGGCCTGCTGCTTCCAGAACTCGGGACCCGTCACCGATCGCAGGGTGAAGTACATCGCGAAGAGGGCCGCGAAGAACATCAGCTCGGAACTCAACCAGATGATGGTTCCGACGCTGGTGAGGTTCGGTCGATTGACCGACGGGTGCGCGAGCCCTTTGTCTACTGTCGTTGCTGTCGCCACGACCGACATTATGTCGGTCGCTTATCCCGCCCTCACTCCCGGGGGTGCCATTCGGTGTGTCCATGCTCTGAGAAGGCGCTGTGACCTGAGCCGAACGGCCCATCGGAGGTACCGTCGAAGGCAGATACGAACCCCTGCTGACCGGCTGTCGGACGGAGTAGCATCCGCGCATCGGTTCCTGATCCAACACCGAGCCTTCGAGGGCTTTCAGATGCATGGAGGAACAATGACCGCCACGGTCCTGGTCTACAGCGACAACGCGAACACCCGTGAACAGGTGCGGCTGGCAGCGGGTCGCAGGCCCGCCGCGGACGTGCCGCCGGTCGAGTTCCTGGAGTGCGCCACGCTGCCGGCCGTCCTCAAGGCGCTGGACGAGGGCGGTGTCGACGTCTGCGTGCTGGACGGCGAGGCGGTGCCCGCGGGCGGCATGGGCGTGTGCCGGCAGATCAAGGACGAGATCTTCAACTGCCCGCCCGTACTGCTGCTGATCGGGCGTCCGCAGGACTCCTGGCTGGCCACCTGGAGCCGCGCCGAGAGCGCTGTGACGCTTCCGGTGGACCCGGTGGAGTTCGCGGACGCCCTGGCGGCGCTGCTGCGTCGCAGGCTCGCCGCCAGGGCGTGACACCGGCGCGGCCCCGGCCATGATCCGCCGGACAGGCCCTGGGCCCCGTCAGACCTCCGGCCGCAGCCTGGCCGCGTCGACGGGGCCTCCGCCGTCCCGGGTGCCGGTGAGCAGGGCGCTGCCCTTGCGCCACTTCTCCCAGGGGACGTTCCAGTCTCCGAAGCCGTTGCCGAACGGGTCCATCGTGTCGCCGTCGCTGTTGACGACCTTGACGATGTCGCCCTCACGGACGGTTTTGAAGAACCACTCGGCGTTGGCCGTGCTCATTCCGGTGCAGCCGTGGCTGACGTTGGCGGAGCCCTGCGAGCCGACCGACCAGGGCGCGGCATGGACGTACTCGCCGCTCCAGGTGACCCGCGTCGCGTAGTAGACGGGCAGGTCGTACGACTCCGCCGAGCCCTCCGCGATACCGACGGTCGTACCGCGCATCCGTACGAAGTACTCCTTGCCCAGTACGACCTTGACGCCGTTGCGGGTGGAGAAGCCCGGTTTGCCCGTGGTCACCGGAATGGTGTTGATCACCTTGCCGTTGCGCAGCACCGTCATCTGGTGCGAGCCGGCGTCCGTGATGGCCTCCAGCCGGTCCCCGGTGGTGAGCCGCAACGGCTTCGTGGGGCCGCCGTAGAGCCGGTCGGCCACCTTGATGCCGTCGAGGGTGCTGCGCACCGTGATCCTGGCGTTGGCGGGCCAGTACTCCTTCGGGCGGAAGTGCAGCTTCTTGTCGTCCACCCAGTGCCAGGCCCCCTGCACCGCGGGCTGGGAGCTCACCTTCAGGGCCCGCTCGACGACGGCTCTGGCCGCCTCGCCCTTGACGGGGACGCTGAGTTCGGCGGTGACGGGCTGTCCGACGCCGTACTTGCCCGCCTTGGGGCCGAAGGTGACCTTCAGGCGCTTCCTCGGGGGGACGGACGTCTCGAAGGTGAGGGTGCGCGCACCGGGCGCGCCGTCCTCGTCCTCGGTGCTGACCTTGACGGTGTAGCGCGCTCCTGCCGCCAGCGGGGCGGTGCTGTGCCAGCGTGAGCCGTCGGCGGAGAGCTCGCCCGCAAGGTAGCGCCCTGCGGTGTCGGAGGCCGTCACGTCGGTGATCCGGCCGTCCTTGTTCCTGGCGGTGATCTCCAGCGGCTTCTCGGGGTCCGCCTTCGCCGTACCCGTGTCCGCGTTGAAGGAGACCTGGTCCGCCGCGTCGTACGGCGCCGCCGAGAGCGGATGGCCGTCACCGGATCCGCCGCACGCCGTCCCGGCCGCCGCGAGGGACGCGATCAGCAGGGAGCAGCTCAAGACCGTCCGGAGTCGAGGAGAGTGGGTCATGATCACACATTAAGAACATTTCGCGTGTACGGCGCGCCGAGAGATGCCAAACGAGGGGCCCGCCCACCTGATGCGCAGGTGAACGGGCCCCTCGGGCGTGTCGCGGGTGCTTCTACTGGTTCTGGTTCTCGCCGCGGTAGTACTCGAAGACCCAGCCGAAGAGGCCGATCAGGAGCAGGGGAACGGAGAAGAACACCAGCCACCAGCCCATGGCGACGCCCAGGAAGGCGAAGGCGCCACCGAGGCCGAGCGCGAGCGGCTGCCAGCTGTGCGGGGAGAAGAAGCCGACATCGCCGGCCTCGTCCGCCACATCGGCCTCTTTGTTGTCCTGAGCCATGGCGTCCACACGCTTGGCCGTGAAGGCCAGGTAGTAGCCGATCATGATGCTCAGGCCGAAGGCCAGGAAGAGCGCCGTGGTTCCGGCCGGCTCCTTCGACCACACGCCATAGACGATCGCCATGGCGAGGATGAAGATGCTCAACCAGATGAACATCTTGCCCTGGATCTTCACTTGCCGACCTCCTTGCCGCCGAACAGCGCGGTGTCCTTCTGTCCGTGGTTCTCGAGCTGTTCGAGAGCGGCGATCTCAGGGTGGTGCAGGTCGAACGCCGGGGATTCGGAACGGATCCGCGGCAGGGTGAGGAAGTTGTGCCGCGGGGGCGGGCAGGAAGTCGCCCACTCCAGCGAACGGCCGTAACCCCACGGGTCGTCGACCTCGATCTTCTTGCCGTACTTCGCGGTCTTCCAGACGTTGTAGAAGAACGGGAGCATCGACAGGCCCAGCAGGAACGAGGCGATCGTGGAGATCGTGTTCAGCAGGGTGAAACCGTCGGCGGCGAGGTAGTCCGCGTAACGACGCGGCATGCCCTCGGCACCGAGCCAGTGCTGCACCAGGAACGTGCCGTGGAAGCCCACGAACAGCGTCCAGAAGGTGATCTTGCCCAGGCGCTCGTCCAGCATCTTGCCGGTGAACTTCGGCCACCAGAAGTGGAATCCGGAGAACATCGCGAAGACCACGGTGCCGAAGATGACGTAGTGGAAGTGCGCGACGACGAAGTACGAGTCGGAGACGTGGAAGTCCATCGGGGGCGAGGCCAGGATGACGCCGGTCAGACCACCGAAGGTGAAGGTGATCAGGAAGCCGACGGCCCAGAGCATCGGGGTCTCGAAGGACAGTGAACCCTTCCACATGGTGCCGATCCAGTTGAAGAACTTCACACCGGTCGGTACCGCGATCAGGAAGGTCATGAACGAGAAGAACGGCAACAGCACGCCGCCCGTGACGTACATGTGGTGCGCCCACACCGTGACCGAAAGGCCGGCGATCGCGATCGTCGCGCCGATAAGACCGATGTAACCGAACATCGGCTTGCGGCTGAAGACCGGGATCACCTCGGAAATGATTCCGAAGAACGGCAGCGCGATGATGTACACCTCCGGGTGTCCGAAGAACCAGAAGAGGTGCTGCCACAGCAGCGATCCGCCGTTGGCCGCGTCGAAGACGTGCGCACCGAATTTACGGTCCGCCTCCAGCGCGAAGAGAGCCGCCGCGAGCACCGGGAAGGCGAGCAGGACCAGAACACCGGTCAGCAGCACGTTCCAGGTGAAGATCGGCATGCGGAACATCGTCATGCCGGGTGCGCGCATGCAGATGATCGTGGTGATGAAGTTGACCGAGCCGAGGATCGTGCCGAAGCCGGAGAAGGCCAGACCCATGATCCACATGTCGGCGCCGACACCCGGTGAGCGGACGGCGTCCGACAGCGGGGCGTAGGCGAACCAGCCGAAGTCCGCCGCACCCTGGGGGGTGAGGAAGCCGGCCACCGCGATGATCGAGCCGAAGAGGTACAGCCAGTACGCGAACATGTTCAGCCGCGGGAACGCCACGTCGGGCGCGCCGATCTGCAGCGGCATGATCCAGTTGGCGAATCCGGCGAACAACGGCGTCGCGAACATCAGCAGCATGATCGTGCCGTGCATCGTGAACGCCTGGTTGAACTGCTCGTTCGACATGATCTGCGTGCCGGGACGGGCGAGTTCGGCGCGCATGAAGAGCGCCATCAGGCCGCCGACGCAGAAGAACACGAAGGACGTGATCAGGTAGAGCGAGCCGATCGTCTTGTGGTCAGTGGTGGTCAGCCACTTGATGACGACATTTCCCGGCTGCTTGCGCCGTACCGGCAGTTGGTTCTCGTAGTACGAGCCGTCTGCCGCCGCGGCACCCTTGGGTTCGTTGAGGATGCTCACAGTTTGTTCGTCTCCGCATTCCTGGCCGGGTCGGTCTGCTCGATACCGGACGGGATGTAGCCGGTCTGGCCCTTCTCCGCCAGCTCCTTGAGGTGCTGCTGGTACCGCTCCGGGGAGACGACCTTCACGTTGAAGAGCATCCGGGAGTGGTCGACACCGCAGAGCTCGGCACACTTGCCCATGAAGGTGCCCTCACGCGTGGGGGTCACCTCGAAGGCGTTGGTGTGGCCCGGGATGACGTCCTGCTTCATCAGGAACGGCACCACCCAGAAGGAGTGGATGACGTCGCGCGAAGTCAGGATGAAGCGGACCTTCTCGCCCTTCGGCAGCCACAGGGTCGGACCCGGGTTGCCGTTCTGCGGGTTCCGCTCGCCCGGGGTGCCGACCGCGTAGACGCCTTCGGCGCCCGCGGGGAACTGCTTGGTGTAGCTGTCCGGGATGGCGTCGAGCTCCTTGGGGAGCTTCACGCCCGTGGCGGCGTCGCCGTCCACGTTCTCCACATAGTTGAATCCCCAGCTCCACTGGAAGCCGACCACGTTGATGGTGTGGGCCGGCTTGTCCTCGAGCGCGAGGAGCTTCGACTCGTCGCGCGCGGTGAAGTAGAAGAGGACCGAGACGATGATGAGCGGAACCACGGTGTACAGCGCCTCGATGGGCATGTTGTACCGGGTCTGCGGAGGTACTTCGACCTTGGTGCGGCTACGCCGGTGGAAGATGACGCTCCACAGGATCAGACCCCACACCAGGACGCCCGTGATGAGCGCTGCCGCCCACGAGCCCTGCCAGAGGGAGAGAATCCTGGGAGCCTCTTCGGTGACCGGGGTAGGCATCCCGAGGCGGGGGAAGTCTTCCCATGTGTACGAGCAACCAGAGGCGGTCGCCAGGACCACGCCCGCGGTCAGCACCTGGAGCAGCTTCCGCCGCATCGGGCGCCGCGACGAGCGGTCGGAGCCGTTGGGACTCACGTAGCGCCTTCCCGAGAGTCTCGCCCGCGCGGTTGGTTGCGGCCGTCTCGCTGGTCGGTCGCCGGCCCTGACGCGGGCAGGGGTTTGGATGTTTATGCGGACCAAACCCTACTGGACGCTATTTGAGGTCGCGCGGGGAGGGTGCCCAACGCGCCGCACCCCTCCCCGAAGGGGTGGCTTCCCAGTGGAATCCCGGCCTCCGCGCACCATCTGACCGGCCATCCGGCCCGGCGTCCGCCCGGCTGCCGTCGCCCCCTCCCTGGTGGCGGGGCGCGGGCGGGCGGGGGCGGGGATTAGCGTGGCGGTGTGCCCTACTTCGACGCCGCGTCCTCCGCCCCGCTGCACCCCGTCGCCCGGCAGGCCCTGCTCGCCTCGCTCGACGAGGGGTGGGCCGACCCGTCCCGCCTCTACCGCGAGGGGCGGCGCGCCAGACTGCTGCTCGACGCGGCGCGGGAGGCGGCCTCAGAGGCCGTGGGCTGCCGCCCCGACGAGCTGGTATTCACCTCTTCCGGCACCCGCGCGGTCCACACCGGTATCTCCGGCGCGCTCGCCGCGCGTCGGCGCGTCGGCCGCCATCTGGTCGTCTCCGCCGTCGAGCACTCCTCGGTGCTCCACTCGGCCACCGAGCACGAGGCCGCGGGCGGTACGACGACGCAGGTCGCGGTGGACCGGGCGGGCCGGGTGGACCCCGGAGCGTACGCGCGGGCACTGCGCGAGGACACCGCCCTGGCCTGCCTGCAGTCCGCCAACCACGAGGTCGGCACCGAGCAGCCGGTGGCCGAAATCGCACAGGAGTGCCGGGCGGTGGGTGTGCCGCTGCTGGTGGACGCGGCGCAGTCGCTGGGGTGGGGACCGGTGGAAGGGGACTGGTCGCTGCTCACCGCGAGTGCGCACAAATGGGGCGGACCGGCAGGGGTCGGGCTGCTGGTGGTCCGCAAGGGCGTGCGGTTCGCCGCCCAAGGGCCCGCCGACGAGCGGGAGTCCGGGCGGGCGGCCGGTTTCGAGAACCTGCCCGCGATCGTGGCGGCGGCCGCCTCACTGCGGGCCGTACGGGCGGAGGCGGCGGGCGAGGCGGTGCGGCTGCGGGCGCTGGTGGACCGGATCAGGTCCGGGGTGGCCGGGGCCGTACCGGATGTGGAGGTGGTCGGCGATCCGGTGCGGCGGCTGCCGCACGTGGTCACCTTCTCGTGCCTGTACGTCGACGGGGAGACGCTGCTGCACGAGCTGGACCGGGCAGGTTTCTCCGTATCGTCCGGTTCGTCCTGCACGAGCAGCACGCTCACGCCCAGCCATGTGCTGCGGGCGATGGGAGTGCTGACGGAGGGCAACGTCCGGGTCTCGCTCCCGCCGGGGACGGCGGCGCAGGACGTGGACCGCTTCCTGGAGGTGCTGCCGGGGACCGTGGCGGCGGTGCGGGAGCGGCTGGGCGCGCCGGCCGCGTCTTCCCCCGCCGGGCCGTCCGACGCGCCGTCGCTCGTCGTGGACTCGCTGGGCAAGCGGTGTCCGATCCCGGTGATCGAGCTGGCCAAGGTGATCGGCGATGTGCCGGTCGGCGGGACGGTGACGGTGCTGTCGGACGACGAGGCCGCGCGGCTGGACATTCCGGCGTGGTGCGGGATGCGGGGGCAGGAGTACGTGGGCGAACGCCCGGCGGAGCGGGGCGTGGCGTACGTGGTGCGGCGGCTGAGCTGACACGGCGGCGGGTGCGGTGCGGTGCCGCTGCGCACCGCACCGCACCCGCCCCCACCGGTCACGCCAGGTGCGCGCGGACCTCTTCCGCTGCCTCGTGGCCGTACGCCTTCGTGAAGCGGTCCATGAAATGGGCGCGGCGCAGCGTGTACTCCTGGGTGCCCAGCGTCTCGATCACCAGCGTCGCCAGCATGCACCCGACCTGCGCGGCGCGCTCAAGGCCGACGCCCCAGGCGAGCCCGGACAGGAACCCGGCACGGAACGCGTCGCCGACGCCGGTCGGGTCGACCTTGCCGTCCTCCTCCGGGCAGCCGACGACCACCGGCTCCTCGCCGACCCGCTCGATGCGCACACCGCGCGAGCCGAGCGTCGTGACGCGGTGCCCGACCTTGCCGAGGATCTCCTCGTCGGTCCAGCCGGTCTTGGACTCGATGAGCCCCTTCTCGTACTCGTTGGAGAAGAGGTACGTCGCACCTTCGAGCAGTGTGCGGATGTCCTCCCCCGTCATCCGGGCGATCTGCTGCGAGAAGTCCGCGGCGAACGGGATGGAGCGGGTCTTGCACTCCTCCGTGTGGCGCAGCATCGCCTCGGGGTCGTCCGCGCCGATCAACACCAGGTCGAGGCCGCCGACCCGCTCGGCGACCGCCTGGAGTTCGATCTGACGGGCCTCGCTCATCGCGCCCGTGTAGAAGGAGCCGATCTGGTTGTGGTCGGCGTCCGTGGTGCACACGAAGCGGGCGGTGTGCAGGACCTCGGAGATGCGCACCGAGCCGGTGTCCACTCCGTGCCGGTCGAGCCAGGCGCGGTACTCGTCGAAGTCCGAGCCGGCGGCGCCGACCAGGATCGGGGCCGTGCCGAGCTGGCCCATGCCGAAGCAGATGTTGGCGCCGACACCGCCCCGGCGTACGTCGAGGTTGTCGACCAGGAAGGAGAGGGAGACCGTGTGCAGCTGGTCCGCGACCAGCTGGTCGGCGAAGCGGCCGGGGAAGGTCATGAGGTGGTCGGTGGCGATGGAGCCGGTGACTGCGATACGCACGGCGAGGACGCTCCTGCGGGCGGTGAGTGAGGACAGTCCACGCTACCCGTCGTAGCCCTCTCGCACTAAGCGACAAAACTACCCGATAGTAGGGCTTTTTTCCGGAGGTCCGGGCTGCCTACGGTGCCAGCATCAGGGTCCGCGGTGTGGCGGCCCCCAGAGCTACGGGAGCAGCTCGCATGCAGAAGCACAGCGTTACGTCGCCCGCCCGTGCCGAGCAGGACGGCGGCCTGGAGGAGCTGCGCGGGGACTGCGCCCGGATGGTCCCGCACTGGGCGGTGCCCACCGAGGCCGCGCCCGCTCCCGTGCCGGCCTCGCTCATCCACGGCATCACCGTGCCGCCCGCCTCGGCGCGGCTGGTGGGCGGGATGTCCGAATACGGGGGCTGAGACCGGCTCCTGAGGCATTCGGGGGAAGCTCGGGGGGAACCGCGCGCTCCCCCGCTCCGTCCCACCGGTGTCCCCCGTAAAGGGGATACGACATACGGCACAGGACGGCAGAGCAGCCGAAGGAGCGATGCGGTGAGCACCGAGCGACCGGAAGAGGACGCGGTCAGCGTCCACAGGCGGCGTTCCCCGCTGGTCGCCGCCTCAGTGGCCGCAGCGGTGCTGCTGGCCGGGGGCGGCGCCGCGTACTGGGCGTCGACCGCCTCGGGCGGCGGCAGCGGTACGGGGAGCGGCGCGGCGGCGGGCGACGGCACTCCGCCGCCGCTGAACCTCGACGGCCATACGAACGGGGACACGCCGGGGATCGCGCCCGGCGAGCCGGACCCGCACGGCGGGGTGATCTACCGCGCGGAGGGCAAGCTGCCCCAGGGACCCCGCTCGGCCCACGTGTACCGGGCCTCGGGCACGGTCACCGAGGCCGAGGTGGCGCGGCTGGCCGAGGCGCTCGGCGTACCGGGCAAGCCGCGCGCCGAGGGCACGGCCTGGAAGGCCGGCGGCACCAAGGACGGCTCGGGGCCCCTGCTCCAGGTCAACAAGCAGGCGCCGGGCACCTGGACGTTCGCGAAGTACGGTCCCGGTGGCAGCGACGACTGCGCCAAGGGTGAGAAGTGCGCCGACCCCACCCACCGGCCGGGTGGTGAAGGCTCCGCGGTGAGCGAGAAGGCCGCGAAGGAGGCCGCGGCGCCCGTGCTGAAGGCGCTGGGCATGGACGACGCGAAGCTGGACGCCCGCCAGCTGATGGGCGCGGTACGGGTGGTGAACGCCGATCCGGAGGTCGGCGGGCTGCCGACGTACGGCTGGGCGACCGGCATCCAGATCGGCTCCGACGGGGAACCGGTCGGCGGCAGCGGGCAGTTGAAGGGCCTGACGAAGGGCGCCGAGTATCCGGTGATCAGCGCGGAGGACGCGCTGAAGCAGCTGAACAAGGCGGGGCAGGGCGCCGGCAAGACCGGCATCGGCGGCTGCGCCACCCCCGTGCCGCACGGCGACAAGGGGGATGACGCCGGCAGGGCCGAATCACCCTGTGAGACGAACGGCGGGCAGCCGCCGGCCGCGCCGGAGCCCGTGACCGTGGGCGGGGCCGTCTTCGGTCTGGCCGCGCAGTACGTCGACGGGCGGCAGGCGCTCGTACCTTCGTGGCTCTTCGAGGTGAAGCCGGGCGGCGGCGCGCATCCGTTCACGATCACGCACCCGGCGGTCGATCCCGACTACCTGGCCAAGCCCCCTGCCTCGTCGGCTCCGCCCGAGAGCGGCGAGCCCCCGGCGGAGCCGCGGCAGATCGAGTCGTACAGCGCCGACGGGCGCAAGCTCACCCTGCACTTCTGGGGCGGCGTGTGCAGCGAGTACGCCGCGAAGGCGAGCGAGGAGAACGGGACGGTGAAGGTGAGGATCACCGAGACCAACCCGGACCCCGACCGGGCCTGCATCATGATCGCCAAGGAGCTGAAGGAGACGGTGACGCTCGACAAGCCGCTGGACGGCCGGAAGGTCGTCGACGCGCGGAGCGGCGAGACCGTGCCGCACACGTAGGCCGAGGAGCACGGGAGAACGAGAGAAGGCGGCTGCCCCGCTCCGGGGCCGCCGCCTTCTCTCGTACGCGCTTCAGGCTTAGCTGAACGAGTCGCCGCAGGCGCAGGAGCCCGTTGCGTTGGGGTTGTCGATCGTGAAGCCCTGCTTCTCGATGGTGTCGACGAAGTCGATGGAGGCACCGCCCAGGTACGGGGCGCTCATGCGGTCGGTGACGACCTTGACGCCGTCGAAGTCCTTGACGACGTCGCCGTCGAGCGAGCGCTCGTCGAAGAAGAGCTGGTACCGCAGGCCGGAGCAGCCGCCGGGCTGGACGGCGACGCGCAGCGCCAGGTCCTCCCGGCCTTCCTGGTCCAGCAGGGCCTTGACCTTGGCCGCGGCGGCGTCGGACAGGAGAATGCCGTCGCTCACGGTGGTCTTGTCGTCCTGAACGGACATCTACATCTCTCCCGGGTTGTACGGACTGCTTGCCGACGTTTGCAACCGGCGCGGCCGCGGATTCATTCCGGGCCTGAGCGCTTGTCTTCCCATTCATGCTCGCACACACCGTTCGGTACGGGCACGGGGCTGGTGGCGGCGCCAATTCGTCACATCGACGACATCGGCATCGTCAAAGTGACATGAACCGGTTATGATAGATAACGTCAAATCGACGAAAAGCGTGTTCGCAGACAAGAAAGGGTGCGTGTCGTGACCACCGCCCAGCCACTGGACGTCCAGCCGTCGCCGCTCGCTCTGCTGCTGCTCGGCCGCGAGGCCGACGCCAAGAGCGAGCGGGGTGTGGACTGCCCCGGCGACCTGCCCTCGCCCTCCGACCCGGACCTGGTGGAGCGCGCCCGCGCCGCCAAGGAAAAGCTCGGGGACAAGGTCTTCATCCTCGGTCACCACTACCAGCGTGACGAGGTCATCCAGTTCGCCGACGTCACCGGGGACTCGTTCAAGCTGGCCAAGGACGCGGCCGCCAAGCCGGAGGCCGAGTACATCGTCTTCTGTGGCGTGCACTTCATGGCCGAGTCCGCGGACATTCTGACGTCCGACGACCAGAAGGTGGTGCTTCCCGACCTGGCGGCGGGCTGCTCGATGGCCGACATGGCCACCGCCGAGCAGGTCGCCGAGTGCTGGGACGTGCTGACCGAGGCCGGGATCGCCGAGCAGGTCGTGCCCGTCTCGTACATGAACTCCTCCGCCGACATCAAGGCGTTCACCGGCAAGCACGGCGGGACGATCTGTACGTCGTCGAACGCCAAGCGGGCGCTGGACTGGGCCTTCGAGCAGGGGGGGCCACGGCAGAACAAGGTCCTTTTTCTGCCCGACCAGCACCTCGGGCGCAACACCGCCGTGCGGGACATGGGCATGTCGCTGGACGACTGCGTCCTGTACAACCCGCACAAGCCGAACGGCGGCCTGACCGTCGAGGAGCTGCGCAACGCGAAGATGATCCTCTGGCGCGGACACTGCTCGGTGCACGGGCGCTTCTCGGTCGATTCCGTCAACGACGTGCGTGAGCGCATCCCGGGCGTCAACGTCCTCGTGCACCCCGAGTGCAAGCACGAGGTCGTGGCGGCCGCGGACTACGTCGGCTCGACGGAGTACATCATCAACACGCTGGAGGCGGCCCCGGCCGGTTCCAAGTGGGCCATCGGCACCGAGCTGAACCTGGTGCAGCGGCTCGCCAACCGGTTCGCGGCGCAGGACAAGGAGGTCGTCTTCCTCGACAAGACGGTCTGCTTCTGCTCGACCATGAACCGCATCGACCTGCCCCACCTGGTGTGGGCGCTGGAGTCGCTGGCCGAGGGCAACCTGGTCAACCGCATCGAGGTCGAGCGGGAGACCGAGCAGTTCGCGAAGCTCGCGCTGGAGCGGATGCTGGCGCTGCCGTAGGCGCGTCTCCCGCTTCTCGTACGTCCAGGTAAGGGGCACCCCGCAATGCGGGGTGCCCCTTACCCGCGTTACCGGGTGCGGGGCTGTGGCTTACCTGCAAGCGTGGGAGGCGATGAGGCGATGAGTTCTGCGGCGCCCGGACGTCTACCACTGCACAAGGCCATCAGCACCCCGGAAGGGTGAGGAACATGCAGTACATGATCCAGATGAACGTGCCCGCCGATGAGTGGGACGGCATGATGTCGTCGTTCTCCAAGGAAGACATGCTGGCGATGTTCGCGCACATGGACGCGCTCAACCAGGAACTGGGCGTGCGGGGCGAGCTGGTGGAGGCCCGTGGTCTCGGCGGACCCGCCATGGTCAAGACGGTACGGGCGACCGACGACGGCCGGGCGAAGGTGACCGACGGACCCCAGACGCCGGGCCGCATCCTGGCCGGCTACTGGGTGGTCGACGTCAAGGACGAGGACCGTGCCCTGGAGATCGCCGCGCGGGCGTCGGCGTGTCCGGGTCCCGGAGGCAAGCCCGGAAACGATCCGGTCGAGGTGCACGCCATCCCCGAGGGGCCGCCCGAGGTACCCGAAGCCTGAGAACGGGGCGAGCCCCGGCTCCCCTCACGAGGGGGCCGGGGCTCGCTGCCGTGCGGAATCAGGTGTCGTACGCCGGTCAGACCTTCACCGGCTCCGGCTCGTCCGACGCGGAGCCGGACCGGTCCGGGACGCCCGCCTTCGCCGCACGCCTGGCCGCCTTCTTCTTGGCGCGGCGCTCCTTGCGGAGCTCCACCATCGCGTACAGCGTCGGCACCAGGAGCAGCGTCAGCAGCGTCGACGTGATCAGACCGCCGATCACCACGATCGCCAGCGGCTTCGAGATGAAGCCGCCCTCGCCGGTGATGCCCAGCGCCATCGGCAGCAGCGCGAAGATCGTCGCGAGTGCCGTCATCAGGATCGGCCGCAGACGGTGACGACCGCCCTCCAGGACCGCCTCGACGACGCCCAGGCCCTGGGCCCGGTACTGGTTGATCAGGTCGATCAGCACGATGGCGTTGGTGACGACGATGCCGATGAGCATCAGCATGCCGATCATCGCCGGGACACCCATGGGCGTACCGGTGAGGAGCAGCAGGCCGATCGCGCCGGTCGCCGCGAACGGGATGGAGACCAGCAGGATCAGCGGCTGGACGAGCGAGCGGAACGTCGCCACAAGCAGCATGAAGACGATCGCGATGGCCGCCAGCATGGCGAGGCCGAGCTGGGCGAACGCCTCGTTCTGGTCGGAGGAGACGCCGCCGATCTCGACGCTCGCGCCGGCCGGCAGCTCCTTCTTCAGCTCGGTGATCTTCGTCTGGAGCGCGGCGGTCACCGCGCCCGTGTTGTCGGCGGACGGCTTGGCCGTGATCGTCGCGGCGCGGGCGCCGTCGATCCGGGTCTTGGAGACGGGACCCGCGACCAGCTTCACCTCGGCGATGTCCCCGAGCTTCACCTGCCCGAGGTTCAGCTTCTTCAGCTCGTCCATCGTGGTCGCCGGCCTGGCCGACTTCACGACCACGTCGCGCTCGGTGTCGTCGAGGATCGCCTTGCCCGAGGTGGTGCCGCGCACCGCCTGGGTGACGGAAGCGCCGAGGGTCTGCTGGTTGAAGCCCGCGGCCGCCGCCTTGTCGTTGGCCGTGACGGAGATCCGCGGCACGCTCTGGGCCAGGTCGCTCTGTACGTCGGTGACGTCGTCCAGCTTGGCGACCGCGTCCCGTACCTGCTCGGAGGCCTTCTTCAGCACGTCGCCGTCACCGGCCTTGACCACCACGCTCAGGTCCTGGCTGCCGAAGCCGCCGCCCGCGCCGATGGTGGTGTCGCCGATGCCGTCGAGCTTGCCCAGCTCCTCGTCGATCCGGTCCTGGGTGGCCTCGGACTCGGAGGCGTCCTTGAGGGTCAGCTGGTACGTCGCCTGGTTGGCGCCCGTACCGCCGCCGAACGCGGCAGCGAAGCCCGAGGAGCCGACGGTGACCTGGTAGTCCTTGATCGTGTCGATGGAGTCGAGCGCCTTCTCGACCTTCAGGGCGGCCTGGTTCGCGGCCTCCAGGCTGGTGCCCGGCTTCAGCTCCTGGGTGACGGACAGGGTGTCCTGCTCGCCCTCGTCCAGGAAGTTGGTCTTCAGCAGCGGCGCCATGGCGAACGTACCGATGAGGACGACGACCGCGATGGCCAGGCTCATGAGGCGGCGGCGGGTCGCGAAGCGCAGGACCGGGACGTACATCCGCTGGAGCGGGCTGCGTGCCTCCTTCTCCTCCGCCTTGCGGCGCAGCTCGGACGGGTCGACGCCCTCGGAGCCCTTGGGCGCGCGCAGGAACCAGTACGAGAACACCGGCACCACGGTGAGGGACACCAGCAGCGAGGCGAGCAGGGCGGCGGTGACGGTGAGGGAGAACGAGCCGAACAGCTGGCCCACCATGCCGCCGACGAGGCCGATCGGCAGGAAGACGGCGACGGTCGTCAGGGTCGAGGCGGTGACCGCTCCGGCCACCTCCTTGACCGCGGTGACGATCGCCGAGTGGCGCTCCTCGCCGTACGCCAGGTGACGCTTGATGTTCTCCAGGACCACGATCGAGTCGTCGACGACGCGGCCGATCGCGATGGTGAGCGCGCCGAGCGTGAGGACGTTCAGCGACAGGTCGCGGGTCCACAGCACGATCAGCGCCAGGACGACGGACAGCGGGATGGAGATGGCGGTGACGAGCGTCGAGCGGACCGACGCGAGGAAGACCAGGATGACGAGGACGGCGAAGACCAGGCCGAGGGCGCCCTCGGTGGTCAGCCCGGAGATCGACTTGGAGACGGCCGGGCCCTGGTCGAAGACGACCGCGATCTCGCTGCCGGAGCCGAGGCTGTCGCGCAGCTCGGGGAGCTTGTCCTTGACCGCGTCGGAGATGGCGACGGCGCTGCCGTCCTGGTCCATGGTGATGGCCAGGGACAGGCTGGGCTTGCCGTTGGTGCGGGTGATGGAGACCGCGGTGGCGGGCTGTTCCTTGACGGTGGCGACATCACCGAGGCGTACCGGTTTCGGCGGCTTGCCCTGGCCGGTGGGCGTGGCGGTGACGCGCAGGTCCTCGATCTGCTTCAGCGACGTGTAGCCGCCGCCGACCTGGACCGTGCGGCTCTTGCCGTCCTCGGCGAAGGAACCGGCCGGGACGGTGGCGCCGCCCGCCTGGAGGGCCTGGCCGAGCGCGGCGGCGTTCAGGCCGGCCGCCGCGAGCTTCTTGTCGTCGGGGGTGACGGCGATCTGGAGGTCGCGCACACCGTCGATGGTGACCTGGCCGACGCCGTCGATGTCCTCCAGGACGGGGACGACGGAGTTCTCCAGCCGGTCGGCGAGCGCCTGCTGGTCCTGGCCCGAGGTGACGGCGAGCAGGACGGTGGGTATGTCGTCGGTCGAGCCGGCCACGACCTGCGGGTCGACGTCGTCGGGGAGCTGGGCGCGGGAGCGGTTCACGGCCTGCTGGACATCGGCGACGAGCTGTTTCGTGTCGTTGCCGTAGTCGAACTGGGCCATGATCACGGCGTTGCCCTCGCTCGCCGTGGAGGTGACGCCGGTGATGCCGTCGACTGCCTTGATGGTGCTTTCGAGCGGTTCGACGACCTGCTTCTCGACCACGTCGGGGGACGCGCCCTGGTAGGGCGCCAGCACGGACACCATCGGGAACTCGATGGTCGGCAGCAGTTGCTGCTTGAGCTGCGGTATCGCGATGGCGCCGAAGACGATCGCGATGATCGACATCAGACCGATCAGCGCCCGCTGAGCGAGGCTGAATCTGGACAGCCAGGACATGGGTGGTCTCTCTTCCGTGGCGTGCGAGGCAGGCGGGCACGGTGGCCCGCTTATACGATCAGCCATGCGAAGAGGGCGAACTCTCGCTCCCAAGTCCCTTTCTTACGCGGCGCATACCGCAGCTGGAGTAGGCGCCCCTACACCCTCACTCCACCCTCGGCCGCACAAGGCCGGATTCATACGCGATTACCACCAATTGCGCGCGGTCGCGGGCGCCGAGCTTCGCCATCGCCCTGTTCACATGGGTCTTGACGGTGAGCGGGCTGACGACGAGCTGCTCGGCGATCTCGTCGTTGGAGTGGCCGCCCGCGACCTGGACGAGGACCTCGCGCTCGCGCACGGTCAGCGCCGAAAGCCGCTCGGTACGGGCCGCCGCGGCCTCCTCGTCCTCCGAAGTACCGCCCTGCGCCAGGAACTTGGCGATCAGTCCCTTGGTCGCCACGGGCGAGAGCAGCGCCTCGCCGGCCGCGGCGATGCGGATGGCGTTGAGCAGTTCGTCCGGCTCCGCGCCCTTGCCGAGGAAGCCGGAGGCCCCGGCGCGCAGCGACTGGACGACGTACTCGTCCACCTCGAACGTCGTCAGCATCACGACGCGTACGGCGGACAGTTCCGGGTCCTCGCTGATCATGCGGGTGGCGGCGAGGCCGTCCGTACCCGGCATGCGGATGTCCATCAGGACGACGTCGGCGCGCAGCGCGCGGGCGAGCTCGACGGCCTCGGCGCCGTCCGCCGCCTCGCCGACGACCTCCATGTCCGGCTCGGAGTCGACGAGGACCCGGAACGCGCTGCGCAGCAGGGCCTGGTCGTCGGCGAGCAGGACCCTGATGCGGGTCGTGGCCGTCGTCATGCGTTCTCCACCGTTCGCTCCCCCGTACGCGCCGTGAACGGCAGGATCGCATGTACGCGGAAACCGCCGCCGTAGCGGGGCCCCGTGGTCAGCGTTCCGCCGAGGGCGGTGACGCGCTCCCGCATGCCGGTGAGGCCGTGGCCGCCGCCACCGGCTTCGCGGCCGTCCGCCGCGCTCGCCGTCGTCCCTCCGCCGTTGTCGATCACGGTGACCTCGGCGGACGAGCCGACGCGGACCACGCTGACCTCGGCCCTGGCGTGCGGGCCCGCGTGCTTCTGCACGTTGGTCAGGGCCTCCTGGATGATCCGGTACGCCGCGAGGTCGACGGCGGCGGGCAGCGGCGCGCTCAGTCCCTTGTCCGGCCTGGCCACCTCCACCGGGAGGCCCGCGTGCCGGAAGGTGTCCAGGAGCTGGTCGAGCACGGCGAGGCCGGGGGCGGGTTCGGTCGGGGCCTCGGGGTCGCCGGACTGGCGGAGCAGGCCGACGGTGGCCCGCAGTTCGTTCAGCGCGGAGCGGCTGGCCTCCCGTACATGCGCGAGGGCTTCCTTGGCCTGGTCGGGGCGCTTGTCCATGACGTGGGCCGCGACGCCCGCCTGGACGTTGACCAGCGCGATGTGGTGGGCGACGACGTCGTGGAGGTCGCGGGCGATGCGCAGCCGCTCCTCCGCGACCCGGCGGCGGGCCTCTTCCTCGCGGGTGCGCTCGGCGCGTTCGGCGCGTTCGCGGATGGCGTCGACGAAGGCCCGGCGGCTGCGAACGGCGTCGCCGGCGGTCGCCCCGATGCCGGTCCAGGCGAAGATCCCGAGGTTCTCCTGGGAGTACCAGGGGCCGCTGCCGAAGCACATCGCGGCGGCGGTCAGACCGGTCATCGTCAGCAGCCCGACGCGCCAGGTGGTGGGGCGGTCGGTGCGGGACGCGACCGTGTAGAGCGCGATGACGGCGCTCATGGCGACGGGGCTCGGCGGGTCGCCGGCGACGAGCTCGACGAGCGTCACCAGGCCGGTGAAGGCGAGTACGGCCATGGGCCTGCGGCGGCGGAAGACCAGGGCGCCGGAGGCGAGCATCATCAGGACGAGGCTGAGCACACCCGGCGTCCGGGTGCCGAAGGTCGGGCCGTTGGGGCCGCCGTGCGGGTCGGCGAAGGAGCCGGTCACCATCGTCACCAGGACGGCGGATGCGATTGCGGCGTCCAGGGCGAGCGGGTGTGCGTGGAGCCAGCACCGGGAGCGGGTGAATCCCGTACCGAGGGCAGTCATGTCACGCAACGGTACGGCGTTCGGGTCGGTCGGGGGCGCGGGTGCGGGCCGCTGCGCGGGGCACGGGGCTCCGCCCCGGTGCCCCGGTCCTCAAACGCCGGACGGGCTGAAAGTTGCCGAACGTCAGTCCGGAGGGCTGATGGCGCTGGGGTCGGCCGGGATCAGGCCGTCGTCGGAGAGCATCTCGCGGACCTCGTCGAGCGTCGCGTCCTCGGCCGGGAGGATCAGCTCGGAGGGTTCGAGGGACTCGTCGGCCAGCGGCTCCCCGAGGCGGCGTACCGCTTCGAGGAGCGCACCGAGCGTGCGCCGGAAGCCCGGCTCGTCTCCGCTCTCCAATTCGGCGAGCAGTTCGTCGTCGAGCTTGTTGAGCTCGGTGAAGTGGCTGTCGGCCACCTTCACCTGGCCCTCCCCCATGATCCGTACGATCACGACGTGCTCCTTCGCGGAGTGCGGCGGCCTGCTGTCTGCCGACTACTGCTTGTCGAACTTGTGCTGACCCTGCGGCGCCTGCGTGCCGTCCTGCGAACCGCCTTCGAGCGCCTGCTGCTGGGCCGACGTGCCGCCCGCCAGCTCGGCCTTCATGCGCTGCAGCTCCAGCTCTACATCTGTACCACCGGAGATGCGGTCCAGCTCGGCGGCGATGTCGTCCTTCGCCATCCCGGACTGGTCGTCCAGGGCGCCGGAGGCCAGCAGCTCGTCGATCGCACCCGCCCGCGCCTGCAGCTGCGCGGTCTTGTCCTCGGCCCGCTGGACCGCCAGGCCGACGTCGCCCATCTCCTCGGAGATGCCCGAGAAGGCCTCGCCGATCCGGGTCTGCGCCTGCGCGGCCGTATAGGTGGCCTTGATGGTCTCCTTCTTCGTACGGAAGGCGTCGACCTTGGCCTGGAGGCGCTGCGCGGCGAGCGTCAGCTTCTCCTCCTCACCCTGGAGCGTCTGGTGCTGCGTCTCCAGGTCGGTGACCTGCTGCTGCAACGCGGCACGGCGGGACAGCGCCTCGCGGGCGAGGTCCTCCCGGCCGAGCGCGAGCGCCTTGCGCCCCTGGTCCTCCAGCTTGGAGGACTGGCCCTGCAGCTGGTTCAGCTGCAGTTCGAGGCGCTTGCGCGACGTCGCCACGTCGGCGACACCGCGGCGTACCTTCTGAAGCAGCTCAAGCTGTTTCTGGTACGAGTAATCGAGGGTCTCGCGCGGATCCTCGGCCCGGTCAAGGGCCTTGTTTGCCTTCGCGCGGAAGATCATCCCCATACGCTTCATGACACCGCTCATGGGCTTCGCGCGCCCCCTTCTGACGGACTACGGAACCAGCTCCAGCACTTGAACCCACACTACGGGCCCTGCATCCATTACCGCACTGTTCGCGGGCTGATGCGCTCCTCCTCCAGGACGACTGCCGTCCGCGGGGCTCCGGCCCAGGGAGTAGGTGAAGGCCGGAGAAACCGACCGTTGCGGGATCGTTCCCCTCCGGACTGGGGTCCATGCGCCGTACCCCGTACCCTTGGGCTTTGTGTTCCGTAGCCGTTCCTCCAAGGAAGAGAAGGCCCCCACCGACAAGGTGCAGGTGGACCTCTCCAAAGCGTCCCGTGACCCGCAGGCCCCGAAGGGCCGCCCCACCCCGAAGCGCGCTGTCGCCCAGTCGCAGCGCCGCAACGGGGCGGCGGCTCCGTCGAACCGCAAGGAGGCGATGAAGCGTCAGCGCGAAGCCCGCCGTGCGGACCTGGCAAGGCAGCGGGAGGCACTGGCGAGCGGAGACGAGCGCTACCTGCCGGCCCGCGACAAGGGCCCTGTCCGCCGCTTCGTGCGCGACTTCGTCGACTCCCGCTTCTGCGTGGCCGAGTTCTTCCTGCCGCTCGCGGTGGTGATTCTTGTCCTGAGCATGATCCGCATGAGCAACATCCAGAACATCGCGCTGCTGCTGTGGCTCGGTGTGATCGTGATGATCGTCGTCGACTCGATCGGCCTGGTCATCCGGCTCAAGAAGCAGCTGAACGAGCGCTTCCCGAACGAGCCGAAGCGCGGCGCCGTTGCCTACGGTCTGATGCGTACGCTCCAGATGCGCCGCCTGCGTCTGCCGAAGCCCCAGGTCAAGCGCGGGGAACGACCCTGAGCGCGGACGACATCACGGGGATCGCCCGGTTCGAGGGCGCGGCGGCCGACTGGCTGAAGGGCGTCGGCACCTTGCGTGACACCGTCCGCCAGGAACTGGTCGCCCGCCAGCTCGACGAGCAGATATCGGCCCGCTTCCCGGTGGGCCGGCGGCTCGCCGTACTCGACGTGGGCATGGGCCAGGGCACGCAGGCCCTGCGCCTGGCGCGGGCCGGTCACAAGGTGACCGGCCTGGAGTCCGACCCCGACATGCTGGTCGCGGCGCGCGAGGCGCTCGCCGGGGAGCCCGAGGGCATCCGCGAGCGGGTGCGCCTGGTCGAGGGCGACGGCCTGGAGACCGGGGTGCACTTCCTGCCCGGCAGCTTCGACGTGGTGCTGTGCCACGGGGTGCTGATGTACGTCGAGGAGCCCGACGCGATGGTGGCGGGCCTGGCCCGCATGCTGGCCCCCGGCGGCCTGCTGTCCCTCCTGGTGCGCAACGCCGACGCGCTCGCCATGCGGCCCGGGCTCGCCGGGGACTGGGCCGGGGCGCTCGCCGCCTTCGACTCGGCCGCGTACACCAGCCGGCTCGGCCTGCGGGTGCGCGCCGACCGTCTCGACGCCCTGACGTCGACCCTCGCAGGGATCGCCGCTCCGCTGCGCGCGTGGTACGGCGTGCGGGTCTTCACCGACAACATCGAGGGCGCCGCCAACGAGACGTCGCGGCTTCCCGCGGAGGAGCTGGAGCGGATTCTGGCCCTGGAGGACCGCGCGGGGCGGACCGATCCCTACCGGCGGGTTGCGGCGCTGCTGCATCTGTGCGGCACGCGGGGCTGAGCACGGCCCACCGCGCCCCGTCCGGCTGCTGAACGCCATCCCCCGATGCACCCCCCGATGGACCTTCTCCACGGGCACTGGATTCCCCCGAAAGGGACACTCCAGGCATGGATGGATCAGGTAACCACGGCCGTGTGCCGCGTCGGCTCCGGGTGCCCCTGACCGCCGCGGCCTGTGTGGTCGTACTGGCCTGCCCGAGCGGGTGTTCCGGCTCCGGGGCGGGGTCCGCGTCGCCGAGGGCCACCGCGGAGGCGGGGGCGCCCGTGGCGCGGCAGGACCTGGAGAGCGACTACCAGCAGGTGATCAAGGACGTACTGCCGTCGGTCGTGCAGATCGACGCGTCCGACAGCCTGGGCTCGGGTGTCGTCTACGACGACCAGGGCCACGTGATCACCAACGCGCATGTGGTGGGCCGCGAGCGGGACTTCAAGGTCACGTCGGCCACGGGCGGTGCCACGCTCGGCGCGCGGCTCGTCGCCGCCTACCCAGAGCAGGACCTCGCCGTCATCAAACTGGACAGCGTCCCCGAGGACGGACTGAGGCCCGCGAGGTTCGCGGACTCCTCACGGGTCGAGGTGGGCCAGATCGTCCTGGCGATGGGCAGCCCGCTGGGGCTTTCCAGCAGCGTCACGCAGGGCATCGTCTCGGCGGTCGGCAGGACGGTGAGCGCGGGGCGCTCGGGCGGCGGTACGGGCGTGACCATCGCGAACATGGTGCAGACCTCGGCCGCGATCAATCCGGGCAACAGCGGCGGGGCGCTGGTCAACCTCGACAGCGAGGTCATCGGCATCCCGACGCTGGCGGCCACCGACCCGGAAATGGGCGGCGGCGCGGCGCCCGGGATCGGGTTCGCGATCCCGTCCTCGACGGTGAAGACGATCGCCGACCAGATCATCAGGGACGGCAGGGTCACCGACTCGGGGCGGGCGGCGCTGGACATCACGGGCCGTACGGTCGTGGGCGACGACTTCGAACCGTCGGGGGTCGCCGTCGTCTCGGCCGAGCCGGACGGCGCGGCGGCGCGGGCGGGGCTGCGGGCCGGGGACATCATCACCGCGCTCGACGACGCCGAGATCACCACGATCACGTCGCTGGCGGAGGCACTGGCCTCACACAAGCCGGGCGACAGAGTGCGGGTGACCTACCAACGCGGCAACGAGACCCGCTCGACGGAGGTCACGCTGGGCGAGATCTAGGGGCGGGGCGGCGGGGCGGGCTGATCCGGAGCTGGGCGGGGCGCCGGGCGGGCTGCCCCGGGCCCGGGCCGCGGGGCGGGGCGCCGGGCGGGCTGCCCCGGGCCCGGGCCGCCGGACGGGCTCGCTTTGGCTTCCGTCCGGCGGCCGAGGGTACGTGCTTGGGTGTTCAGGCCGTCAGGCCGTTCAGGCCGTCAGACCTCTTCTGCGTGCAGGCTCATCGGGCCGTAGATCTTCGTGCCGTCGTCGAAGAGCACCGCCTGGTCGGCGCCGCCCTCGACCAAGTCCTTCCAGACCTCGCCGATCCACGACTCCGCGTCGCCCTGCGTGGTGAACTCCTCCGGCACCACCGCCGGCGGGACCTCCGTACCGTCGGCCTTCTCGAACCGCCACGTCCACGCCATGTTCGCCTCCCGGGTCCCACCCGTGCTTTCGTTCAGCACAGCCTGCCCCGCAGAGTAGCCGGGCGCGCGTCACCGACGGGGACGCGGGAGGATCTCCACGTGGAACTGACTCTCCTCGGCACCGGGGCCCCGGCAGGCCTGCCCCGCCCCGACTGCCCCTGCGCCTCGTGCGCCACCGCCCGCGGCGGGCTCGCCCGGGCGGCGACCGCGCTGCTCGTGGACGACGCGCTGCTGCTCGATCTGACGCCGGGGGCCGCGCTGGCCGCCGCCCGCGCGGGACACTCGCTCACCGGCGTACGACAGGTGCTGCTGACGCATCCGCACGACGGGCCGCCGATGGAGCTGCCGGCCGGGCTGCCGGCGGCGGGGCGGGTACCGGACGGCCGGGAGCTGACGCTGATCAGCGGGCACCGGGTGCGGGCCGTCCCGATGGACTCGCCCGGCACGGGGTACGAGGTGACCTCGCCGGACGGCGAGCTGCTGCTGTACCTGCCGCCGGGCGGTGCACCGGCCGGGGGGACGACGGACGGCCGTACGTACGACATGGTGGTCGCCGACGTCACGGGCCGGCCGGACGCGCTGGCGCGGCTGCGGGCGGCGGGAGCCGTCGGTGCGGCCACGGACGTCATCGCCGTACACCTCGATCACGACGTACCGCCGGGCCCCGAGCTGGAGCGGCGGCTCACGGCGGCAGGCGCGCGGGCGGTTCCGGACGGGACGACCGTGATCGTCGGCGAGTACCACGCGGTACCGGATGTGCCGCGGCGGACGCTGGTGCTGGGCGGGGCGAGGTCGGGCAAGTCGGTGGAGGCCGAGCGGCGTCTGGAGACCTTTCCCGAGGTCGTGTACGTCGCGACGAGCGGCACCCGTGACGACGACAGCGAGTGGGCCGAGCGGGTGGGTCTGCACCGGGAGCGCAGGCCGGGCGCGTGGCGCACCGAGGAGACGTGCGAGCTGGCCCCGCTGCTGGCGGCGGAAGGGCCGCCGCTGCTGATCGACTGCCTGGCGCTGTGGCTGACCGACGCGATGGACCGGGTCGGCGCGTGGGACGACGCGAAGTGGGCGGCGGACGGGCGGCGGGCGCTGGAGGAACGGGTGGCGGAGCTGGTGGCGGCGGTGCGGGGGACGCGGCGGACGGTGGTGGCGGTGAGCAACGAGGCCGGCTCGGGAGTCGTGCCGGCCACGGCGAGCGGGCGCCGCTTCCGGGACGAACTGGGGCGCCTGAACGCGGCGTTCGCCGGGGAGTGCGAGCAGGTGCTGCTGGTGGTGGCAGGGCAGGCGGTGGTGCTGCGCGGGTGAGTGGGTTGTTTTCCCCCGGCCCGCCCCTCCCCGCCGTGACACTTTGCGGCTCCGCCGCGTGGAGGGCCCGAGCCCCGGATGGTCGCCACGCCGGCACCGTCCAGCCTCTCCGGCGCTTGAGGAGCGGGGTCTGGGGCAGCGCCCCGGTTCGGGAAGGGGCGGGGTGGGGAGAAGCCCCGCAGGGAACCCGCAAGGACCCCGCCGGGGAGCCTGCGGGGAGGCCGTTGGAACCCCGCACCCCTGACGGGGTGTCAGGTACCGTGGCGGTACTGTTCGGCGAATGAGCTCGCTTAACCTCGACGACTTCTCCGACCTGATCGAACGCCCCGACGGCGGCGTCCGGCGCGATGCCGAAGAACGCCGGGAGCGGCTGATCGTGCCGCCCGGCGCACTCGGCCGGCTCGACGAGCTGGGTGAGTGGCTGTCGGCCGCGCAGGCGTCCGTACGGGTCAAGCCCATCGAGCGGCCCCGTGTCGTTCTCTTCGCCGGTGATCACGGTGTGGCCGAGCTGGGCGTCTCCGCCCGGCCCGCCGGTGGCGCCCACCGGCTCGTGCGCGCCGTGCTGGACGGCGAGAGCCCCGTCGCCGTGCTGGCCCGCCGCGCGGGCGCGTCCGTGCGGATCGTCGACGCCGGCCTCGACTGCGACCCGGAGCTGTTGCCCGACGACGTCGTACGCCACCGGGTGCGGCGCGGTTCCGGACGTATCGACATCGAGGACGCGCTCACGCGGGAAGAGGCCGAGCAGGCCGTCCGGCTCGGGATGGCGATCGCGGACGAAGAGGCCGACTCCGGGACCGATCTCGTCGTACTCGGCGATCTGAGCGTCGGCGGCACGACCGCCGCCGCCACCCTGATCGCCGCCCTGTGCGGCACGGACGCCTCCGTGGTCACGGGCCGCGGAGGCGCCCACATCGACGACCTGGCGTGGATGCGCAAGTGCGCCGCCATCCGCGACGCGCTGCGCCGGGCGCGGCCCGTACTCGGCGACCAGCTGGAGCTGCTGGCGACCGTCGGCGGCGCCGATCTCGCCGCGGCGACCGGCTTCCTCCTCCAGTGCGCGGTGCGGCATACGCCGGTGATCCTCGACGGCGTCGTGTCCGCCGCCTGCGCCCTGGTGGGCCAGCGCGCCGCTTTCCGGGCGCCGGACTGGTGGCTCGCGGGCCAGGTGAGCGGTGAGCCGGGCCAGGCGAAGGCGCTGGACCGGATGGCGCTCAACCCTCTGCTCGATCAGGGCGTCACTGTGGGGGAAGGAACTGGGGCACTGCTCGCGCTCCCCCTCGTACAGGCTGCCGCCGCCCTCGCGGCGGAGCTGCCCGAACGGGCGTCGGACGAGGACGAGAACACGGACGCGGACGCGGACGGGAGCGACGACGAGAAGGCGGTCGTCGAGACCGGAAACGCGACGGACTGACCGCGTGTGCGGCCGGCGACCACCGGCCGCACACGCGCACCTCCCGCACCGCGGTGCCCCATATCATCGCGTTTCATGGGAGAAGTCCGCTTGGCCACCGAAGGAACGAACCGATCGAGCCTGACGAGCCCGACGAACCGGCGCAGCACCCCCCGCTCGCGCCGCAGCGCGGCCTTCGCGGTGTGGTATCTGCGCATCGTCACGTTCATCAACTTCCTGAGCGCCGTGTGGGTTTCGCTCGGTCAGGATCTGCGACGCCACAACACCGACGACTTCTTCACCCCCTACCTGCTGACGGCGGGCTTCGCCTCCGGAGCCTTCACGCTCTTCCTGGCGATCACCATGCGCCGCCGCAAGCGCGCCGCCTGGATCCTCAACTTCGTACTCGGCGGGCTCTTCCTCCTCCTCTTCGCCCTCGCGATGCTCTTCCCCGAGGTACGGCAGTACTGGCAGAACTGGGTCTCCCTGGCCCTGACCGCCGCATTCGTCCTGTCCCTGCTGCTCGGCCGGCGCGAGTTCTACGCCAAGGGTGACCGCTCCAACCCCGCCCTGGCCGCCGTCGTGGCCGTCGGCGGGCTGCTGGTCACCTCGCTGATCGCCGCCCTCCTCGTCACGGTCAGCAACACCGCTCCCGACGACAACCGGTCCTTGTTCCTGGACCGCTGGCACTACGGCGTGATGCGGCTGGTGTCGCTGGCGCCCGACGACGCCCGCTTCCAGGGCATCGCCACACCGGGCTGGGTCAACGTCACCATCAACGTCATGAGCACGCTGCTGCTCCTCGCCGTGCTGTACGCCGCCTTCCGCTCGCGCCGGACCGTCGACCCGATCACCGAGGAGGACGAGGCCCGACTGCGGGCCCTCCTCGGCAGGTTCGGTGAGCGCGACTCCCTCGGCTACTTCGCGCTGCGCCGCGAGAAGAGCGCCGTCTGGTCCCCCACCGGCAAGGCCGCCGTCACCTACCGGGTCGTCGGCGGCGTATCGCTCGCGTCCGGCGATCCGATCGGTGACCCCGAGGCCTGGCCCGGCGCGATCGAACCGTGGCTGACCGAGGCGCGCGAGCACGGCTGGATCCCCGCCGTGATGGGCGCGAGCGAGGAGGGCGGCACGGTCTACGCCCGGCACGGCCTGGACGCGCTGGAGCTGGGCGACGAGGCGATCGTCGAGATCGACGAGTTCACGCTGGAGGGGCGCGCGATGCGCACCGTGCGCCAGGCCTACAACCGGGTGAAGCGAGCCGGCTACACGGTCCGTATCCGCCGCCACGAGGACATCCCCGACGACGAGATGACCGAGCTGCTGCGCAAGGCCGACGACTGGCGCGACGGGGAGACCGAGCGCGGCTTCTCGATGGCGCTCGGGCGGCTCGGCGACCCGGCGGACGGGCAGTGCGTGATGCTCGAATGCACCGACGGGGAAGGGGAGCTGAGGGCCGTACTGAGCTTCGTGCCCTGGGGGCCGCACGGGCTCTCCCTCGACCTGATGCGGCGCGACCGCGACTCCGAGAACGGCCTGATGGAGTTCATGGTCATCGAACTGCTCCAGTCCGCCGAAGAGATCGGGATCACGCAGGTCTCACTGAACTTCGCGATGTTCAGGTCGGTCTTCGAACGTGGCTCGAAGCTCGGCGCGGGGCCGGTACTGAGGACGTGGCGTTCACTGCTCAGCTTCTTCTCGCGCTGGTGGCAGATCGAGTCGCTGTACCGCGCCAACGCCAAGTACCGGCCGATCTGGGAGCCCCGATTCATGCTCTTCGAAAAAAGCTCCGACCTGCTGCGCATCGGCCTCGCGTCGGCCCGCGCCGAGGGCTTCCTCGAAGCGCCCGGTCTGCCCAAGTGGATGCACCGCCAGCACCTGGAGACGAGACGGTGACCCTGCCGGTGGCGGTGACGACGCGGACAGCGTCGGCGGCGGTGCGTACGTTCGCGCGCCGCGAGTGGGGCCGGCTGTACGCCGACGTACGGACCGCGCTCGTCACCCAGCGGTGGCGGGCCGTTCCGCTGACGCTCGTGGCGGTCTGCCTCACGGCGCTCCTGCACGCCGTACAGAACCAGTCCTGGGGTTACGGCCCGGTCCAGGACATCGGCTTCGTGCGCGCCGAGGACCCGCTGTGGCCGGCGCTGCTGCGGACCCCGCTGTCGCTGTTCGTGCCCGCGCTCGACCTGCCGGTGTGGGGCGCGCTCGCGCAGGTCCTGCTGGTGTTCGGCATCGCCGAGATCTGCTTCGGGCGGCTGCGCGCGCTGGCGGTCGCGTACGTCGCGACGCTCGCCGGGACGCTGTACGCGCGCGTCGGCATCGCGCTGGGCCCCGACAGCCCGCTCGGGCTGCCCGCGTCCAATGCCCAGGTCGTCGACACGGGCCCTTCGGCGGCGGTCGTCGGCCTCGCCGTCTATGTGTGCCGGCGGTACGGCGCGTACTGGACGGCGGTTCTGGTGATCGTGGCGATGGTGGCCGAGGTGTGCGTCAAGACCAACCTCGCGGGCAAGGAGCACCTGGCGGCGATCGCCGCGGTGCTGGTGCTGTGTGCACTCGCTCACTTCTCGTCGCGCGCCGGCGTCCGGTCGGGGGCCCCGCCGATCAGGTCCTGAATCCTGCGGCTGGGCCCCGACCAGCGGCGGTCGTGGTGCCAGCGGCGCAGCGTCGCCCGGGCGCGGGCCCTCGGGCGCCGGCGGTAGAAGCGCTTGGCCCATGGCGAGCCCGGCCTGGCGAGCCGGATCGCGCCGACGAGCGCGACCAGGGGCACGACCGCGCCGAAGAGTGCGGTGAGGACCTTGCCCTTGCTGAGCGCGACGAGCGCCAGGAAGAAGTTGAAGGAGACATTGAGGATGAGCAGTCCGCGGCTCTGTTCTTCCTCGGGCGTCAGTTCGTCGACCCCGAACGGGGCGGACCCACTGAGGACCAGTCCGACCAGGGCGGCGGTCACGACCACGATCTCCACGCTCTGCCGGCCCTGTTCGCTCCAGTAGACGTCGTCGAGATGGAGGATCAACGCGAACTCGTCGAGGACCAGCCCCGCACCGATCCCGAAGATCACCGCGCAGATCGCGGAGCTGACCCCGTGCCCGCCGCTGGCCACCGCCCCGAAGCCGCCGATCGTCGTGAGGATCACGCCGGGGACCACGTGGTGGATGTGCAGACCGCCGGGGGAGACGTTCCCGAAGGGGCCGCGGCCCGCGCGGATCAGCCGGGTGATGGTGCGGGTGATCAGGAACGAGAGGATGAAGGAGAGCAGCGCCAGCAGCAGCGGGAGCTTCCCCGGCTCGACGATGTTGCGATACCACCAGTGACCCATGCCACTCGATCCCCTCTGTGTACTTTTGTGCGCTATGCGCAACTTACCGGCCGTCTTTGGCGACTAGCGTGCGCGCCGTGACCTCTCTCCTCAGCGACGGCATACGTTTCGCCTTCGGCACGCTCACCGTGTTTCCCGTGCACGTGACGCGGTGGGACCGCGAGGCGGCCCGCGCCGGGATGCTGTGCGCTCCCCTCGCCGGGCTCGTGGTGGGCCTGTGCGCGGCGGCCGCCGGCGGCGTACTCCTGCTGCTGGGGTCGGGGCCGCTGCTCGCCGCCGTGGCGAGCGCCGCCGTACCCGCCGCCCTCACGCGCGGCCTGCACCTCGACGGTCTCGCCGACACGGCCGACGGCCTGGGTAGCGGCAAACCGGCTGAAGAGGCGCTGCGCATCATGAAGCAGTCGGACATCGGCCCGTTCGGTGTCATCACGCTGCTGTTCGTGCTGCTCGCCCAGGTCGCCGCCCTCTGTGAGCTGTACGCCGCCGGGTGGGCGCACGGCGCGGCCGGCGCCGCCGTCTCGGCCGTCGCCGCCCGCCTCGCCCTGACCCTCGCTTCCCGCACGGGCGTTCCTCCGGCGCGCCCCGACGGGCTCGGCGCGGCGGTCGCCGGGACGGTTCCGGCAGGGGCGGCGTTCGCCGTCGCGGGCCTGGTGGTCGCCGTCGGCACGGGCGGCGCGGGCGCGCTCTTCGGCCCGTACGACGCCCTGCGGCACGCCGCCGCCGTACTGGCCGCGCTCGGCGCCGCGCAGGTGCTGCTGCGCCACTGTGTGCGCCGCTTCGCAGGGGTCACGGGAGACGTCTTCGGTGGCGTGGCGGAGACCGCGGCGACGGCCGCGCTGGTTGTTCTGGTGCTGGGGTGACGCAGGCGGGGTTACGCGCAGGGCTCGCGCCATACGCCCAGGTCGTACTTCTTCAGCATCGAGCTGAGCTTCAGCCTGCGCGACTCGGCGCAGAACCGGTTCGTCGGCAGCTCGTACTCCACGTGGAAGACCGCCTTGCCCGCCCGGACGAACGGCGTGAGTTTCGCGCACTCGTCGTACTGGGCGCACTGCTCATTGACCGCGAAGTCGAAGTCCCTTACCAGTTCCGGGATCTGGCCGAGGTCGTTCTTGAGTCCGACGGCCAGGCCGCGGTCGTGGGCGAGGCGGGCGATCAGGCGGTTGTAGCGGAGCTGGTGGGCGGCGGTCAGGGGGAAGCCGGTGCGGTTGCGGTAGCCGTCCATGTTGTCGGGCTCGACCGCGTCGAAGCCCTTGTCGCGGCACAGGTCCATGCGGCGGCCCATCAGGGGCTCCAGGAGGTCGGTACGGCGGATGTCGAGCCAGCGCTCGCCCTTCCAGCCGTTGCTCCGGCCCAGTACGGACTCTGGAAACTCGCCCGCGTCCGGCCTGAATTCCTCCCACGCGCCGGTCGAGAGGTAGCAGATGACCTTGCGGCCGCGGCGGTGCAGGTCGGCGACGGCGGAGGCGGGGTGGTCGAAGCCGTCGATGTCGTACACCGGTACGTCGACGGACGGGTCCAGCTTGCCGCTGAGCTGCCACTGCCAGGCGAGACCGGGTTCCGGCTGCCAGCGCGAGGATTCCGGCTCGCGGCCGTCCGGTGCGGGGTCGCCGCCGCCCGTACAGCCCGCGAGCAGCAGCAGCGGAAGCAGCAGGAGGAGGAGCCGTACGCGTCCGCGTCTCACCGTGCCGCCTCCAGGGCGTGCGGCAAGGTCCCCCACGGGTGCGGCCCTTGGCCCGGTACGGCGCAGCCGACACCGGCGGTGAACGCGGCCGCGGGCGGTGCGGCGTACACGAGGTGGCAGAAACGGCCGGGCGCGTACGCCGCTGTCCAGGGCGGGGCCTCCATGGTGCGGCGGTAGGTGTCCCAGGTGCCCTCGAACGTGACGAGGACGTCGGCGAGTCCGAGGAAACCGGGGTGGGGGTGGACGCCGTGGTTGAGCACCAGGGTGGCCGCGCCCGCCGCGCGCGCGGCGGCGGCGAGACGCCGGTAGTGGGGCAGCGCGTCCGGCCCCGCCGTCACCTGGTCCAGGAACGCGCCGTCCGCGCCGTACCAGTCGCGGTGGCGGAGCAGGTCCTGGACCACGGCGGCGTGCGGGCGGCGCGCGTAGTCCGTGTCGGCGTACCCGAGGACGCGTACGCCCGCCGCCCGCAGGCGCGACGACACGGCGGCGAAGGCGGGGTCGGGCGCGGCGCCGGAGCCGCTGTCGGGGTTGAGTACGACGCCGAACAGGCGGGGGGCCGCCCGGATGACGGCCTCCCAGGCGTCCGGGCGCTCGGTGGGGTGCTCGTAGAAGGGCACGAGCAAGTTCTTCACGTGGCCATCCTCAATGACGGTGGGCCGTCGCGCGACCGAGCAGTACGCAGACGAGGGCGGCCAGCACGGCGGACGCGACGCCGGGGATCGCGAGCCCCGCGGCGCCGGCGACGGCGGGGCCGGTGAACAGGGCCGCCGTCTGGAGGAGCGCGGCGACGCCGCAGACGGCCGCCGCGACGGCCACCGCGCCGAACGCCTGGAGCAGCAGCCCCGTCCACAGCATGACACCGGTGAGCAGCAGCCCGGTCGCGCGGGTCGCGTCGGGTAGGGGTGCGCCGAGCCACAGCAGGGTCGTCGCGGCGAGGAGGGCGAGCAGTACGGCGAGGTAGCCGCTGAGGCACTGGGCGAGGGTGACGGTGGCCGCGCGCCGGAAGGAGCGGTGGGTGGCGCTCCCCCGCAGAGCGGCGTCGCACGCGCGCCGGAACCGGTACAGGAGCCACTCGGCGGGCCCCATGCTGAGGGTGAGCGCGACAGCGCCGGGGGCCGCGACGACCCCGGAGACGCCTCCGGCGAGGGTGTTCTGGAGCACGGCGTGCAGGACGAGCACTCCGGTCGCGAGTCCGAAGATGCCGTACGGCAGCGACTTGATCAGCGACGGCCCGGCGACCGCACCGGGCGCGGGCCAGAAGGATTCTTTCCCCACCCCGCCCCTACCCGCACTGGGGCTCCGCCCCAGACCCCGCTCCTCAAACGCCGGAGGGGCTGAAGTGACCAGAGGTTTACGAAGGCGCACTGAAGTGACCAGAGGTTTACGGAGGCGCACATTGCCACTTCGGGAGGGGAACACAAAGCCCCCGGCCCGCAGCACCTCTCGGGCCGCCAGCGTCAGTACCGCCACTCCCGAAGCCGCCAGCAGCGCCAGCCTCCCCGCGCCCGGGACGTCGTGCAGCAGGGTCAGCACGGCGCCCGCCGTCATCGGGGTCAGGGCGTACAGCAGCAGGCGCTCGCGGCCGAGCACCAGCAGCGCCGTCGCCGCGCCCTGGTACAGCGCCTGGGCCGTGGCGAACGACGCCGCGCCGCCCTCCCCCGGCCCCGCGGCGGCCACGGCCACCACCGTGCCCAGCAGGGCGCCCGCCGGAGCGCCGGTGAGCAGGGCGCGGGCCGCGGACCGGCGGTCGCCCCGGCCGAGCCAGGTGTACGCGCGGTGGGCCAGCGCCTGGTTCCACGCCCAGCCGGTGAGCGTGCCCGCGAGCAGGACCCCGGTCCCCGCGGGCAGGCCGCGCCCGTCCTCCGCCGCACCGGCCAGGAACGGCGCCGCCAGGACGTACGCGAGTCCCGGCAGCGCGAACACCAGCCCGCGCAGCAGACATGCGGCGAGCCCGACGCGCCAGGGGCCGCCGGACGCCGGCGGCGCCTCCGGTTCCGGTTCCGGGTAGGCCCTGGGTACGCGCGCGAAGAGGTCCTCGGCGAGGGCGAAGGAGTCTTCGCGACCGTACGTGAGCCGGATGTGTTCGTCCGTCATGCCGTCGGACTCGAGGATCGCGGCGATCTCGTCGGGGTGTACGGCGGCGGCTGTCAACCCGCCGATCCGGTCGCTGAGTTCGTCGATGGGGTCCGCCGCCCAGCCCGGCCGATGCCTCGGTATGCCGGGCAGCGAGTCCCGCCGTACGCCCGTGCCCGCGTCCATCCACAGGGAGCCGCTCATCATGCCGCCCCGTGCGTCGACAGGTCACTCCACCAGGGGTCCCTGAGTTCGGTCGTCCAGTCGGCGGGAAGGCTGACCGCGTGCAGGCCTTCCGGCTCCGGTACGCCGTCCAGTTCGCGGTAGATCCGGCGGAAGCCCTCCACCGAACGCCGCAGCGTGAACAGGTCGATCACCCGCTGCCGCGCGAGCCGCCCCAGTTCGGCCCGCCGGGCGTCGTCGCCCATCAGGTCGAGTACGGCCCGTGCCATCGCCCCGGGTTCGCGCGGTGGCACGACGACGCCCGTGTCGCCGACGGCTTCCCGTACGCCGCCCACGTCGGTCGACACCGTCGTCCGCCCGCAGGACATCGCTTCGAGAATGCTGAAGGGGAAGCCCTCGCTGATGCTGGACAGCATCACGACGTGCCCCGCCCCATAGGCGCGCGCCACATCCGAAATGCGTCCCTCGAAGGTGATGCCGTCACTCACGCCGAGCTCGGCCGCGAGTTTCTCCAGCTTCGTGCGGTACTCCTCGCCGCCGTCCGGCACCCCGCCGAAGAGCCGCAGCCGCAGCTCCGGAAGCCGGGCGCGGGCGAGCGCGTAGGCCCGTACGAGCGTCTCCAGGTCCTTGATCGGGTCGATGCGGCCGGCCCAGCTGAGCGTGGGGACGTCCGGTTCGGGGCCGGCGTACGGGAAGAGGTGCGGGTCGACGCCGTTGTAGACGGTGCGGATGCGCTCGGGCGGTGCGCCGCCCCGCTCCTCCCAGCGGCGGTTGTACTGGTTGCAGGGCGTGATCAGGTCGGCCTCCCGGTAGCCGAGCGAGTTGAGTTCGCGGTAGAAGCCGAGCAGCAGCGCCTTGACCGGCCAGCGCTGGGCGGCCGTGCGGTAACCGAGGTAGCGCTCGCGCAGGTAGATGCCGTGCTCGGTGAGCAGGAAGGGGGCGCCGTCGAAGTGCTTGGCGGTGAGCGCGGGGAGGGTGGCGAGGCCGCTGCTGACGGCGTGCGCGACGCTGTCGGCGGGTACGCGGGCGGCCAGCGGCCGCAGCAGGTGTTCCAGCAGATCGGTGGCGGTGAGCGCGTCGTGGAGGGTCGGTTCGGCGCGGGCCGTCGGCAGGTGCCGCATGGTCCAGACGCCGGTGAGGGTCCGCAGGGCGGCCTCCGAGCGCAGGGCGGGGGTCAGCCGCCCCTGGCGGGAGAGTGCGGCGAGTTCGTACAGCTCATGGCCGAAGTCGCAGGCGGCCTCCGGGTCGAGTACGGCGATCAGGAAGCGTTCGTACGCGGCGAGAAAGCGGCGGCGGTCCCGGCCGGCGAGGCGACGCGGACCGCGTCGTACGCCTCGTAACTCTTCGTCCGTTCCCCACAGCGGGACCGTCGTGTGCCGGTAGACGTTGGCCGGCAGCTCCCAGGTGACGGGCTCGCGGCCGCTGCCGGTGAGTGAGACGACGTGGAAGTCGACGTCCGGCATTCCGCGGACGAGCTGGTCGCACCAGGTGCTGACGCCCCCCTGTACATGCGGATAGGTACCTTCGGTGAGCATGCTGACGTGGAGCCCGCGGCTCATGTGTGTGTCCCCCCAGGGTGAGTGACGAGTGCGGTACCGGGTGCTGCTGGTCGGGCAGGCCCGGCAGATCGGAAAGGGCGGACAGTTCGCGCCGGTCAGGCGGGAAGCCTGAGCGTGATCACCTGCTGAAGCGGTTCGGGCGACGTCCAGGCCGAGCGCTGTCCCGCGTAGGACGTGCCGAACACGCTGGTGCCCAGGATGAGTTGCTTTCGCGTACCCTCCGGCGCGGTGACGGGCGCCACGACCCCGGACGGCGCCTCGACGGTGACGGTCGTGCCGACGCGGTACGCCGTGACCTTGCCGTCCGCGAGCGCCTTGTCCCACGCGGCGCGGCGGGCGAGCTCCGAACCGACGTCCCGGTGACGCGGGTTGACGACCGGGGTGTTGTCAGCGAAGAGGGAGCGGTAGTCGCCCAGCACCTTGTCCAGGACGGGGTAGAGGAGCCGCTCCTCGGCCATGTTGGACTGGTGGACGTAGTGCGGGCGCGGGTCGTTGGCGATGACGTGGCCGAGAGCCGTGCGTGCCTCCTGCGGCGCAATGTACGCCGCGTAGCCGGTGGCCGCGTCCAGCGGTTCGTCGAGGCAGGTCGAGCCGGGGTTGGTCTCGCAGACGCCGCTGCCTCCGTCGGCCCTGCTGCTGTAGATCCAGTTGTACTCGTCGGTCATCTCGGCGGCGGTGCCGACGTTGTAGTACACGTTCGTCGGGTGGCGCGGCACGGTGAGCGCGCCGCCGACGGCCCGCTGGACCGGCTCGCGCGAGTTGTCGCTCGCGACCCACTTCACCCCGTTGTCGGCGAGCGCGCCGGCCAGGTTGGGGTTGTCCACCGGCTGCTGCGGGAGGGTCTTCAGCCCGGAGTGCTCGCCGGTGACCAGCTCGGCCCTGTCGACGGTGAGGCCCTTGCCCACCGCCCAGTCGTGGTTGTCCCTGATCTGGGCGGCGATCTCGGCGCGGCTCATCCACAGCGTGCTGCCCGCCGTGTCCTTCGCGCACTGCCACGGCACGGTCGAGGTGTCCTGGACGCAGCCGAGGAAGGGGTGGGTGTACGTGTGGTTCACCCAGCGGTACTCCGCCCGGTCGGCCAGCAGCTGCGTGGTGAGCGGGTCGCTGCCGCCGTTCTGCGCCTTCCACGCCTCGCCGGCGCCCCCGTTGTAGACCATGTCGAGGGTGAAACCGGCGCTCTGCTGCCACTGGGCGGCGTACAGCGCGTCCTGCGCCGTCATCCGGATCGGCGTGGTGCCCGCGCCCTCGCCGTCCCCGCAGTCGAAGTCGCCGGGCGTGCAGTTGAGTGCGGTGTCCCAGCGGCTGTCGGGCGCGAAGACGTCGTCGACGTGCACGGAGAAGTAGTTGCGGCTCTGCCCGAGGTGGACGCCCTGGGTGAGCCATTCGACGATGCCCCGGGCGAGCAGCCGGAACTGCCGCTGGTGCCGGTTGTAGGCGAAGGTGACGACCAGTTCGCGGCGCCCGTCGCGTGCGTACTCGCCGATGAGGCTGGCCCGGCCGCCGTCCGCGCCGACCGGCATGTCCAGGTAGCTGGTGTAGCCCTCGCGGGGCCGGCCCGCGTACCCGTAGCTCTCACTGACGGACGGTGAGTTGTCCTCGAACTCGACGGCGCCGTCCAGGTAGCCGAAGGGGCCGGCCTTCCCGGCCGGGGTCACCGCGGCGTCGACGCCGTCGAGCGGCCCGGCGTACCCGCCGTCGCTCGTGTCGTCGAGCCCGACGCCGGGATGTGCCCAGGTGTACGCGTCGACCTGGCGGACGCCGAAGGCCTTCTCGTACGCGGCGAGGGCGTCCGCCTCGGCGGATCCGGCGCCGAACGGGTCGGCGTTGGGCAGGACGACGCCCTGGTACTTGGCGCGCGGACGCCCGTCCACCGTGTCGGCGAGGAAGGCCGCGTCGATCACCGGCCGGTCCGGCCGGCCGAGCCGCACCACGGTGTACGGGACACCGGTGCCGCGCAGCTCCGACTCGACCGCCTCCACGGCGTCGCCGCCGTCGTCGACGACGAGCACCCTCAGGTCGATACGCGGCACGGTCGCCGCCCCCGCGCCCGTGGGCGGCGCCACCACCATGAGCAGACCTGCGACCAGCAGAGCGGCCCCGGTTCTGCCCATACGCGTCCTGTACGCCATGGCGCACCCTCCCCCTCGAACGATCCAGCCGCGGAGAATGCGCGGACGATCTGTGGAAATCATGCAAGCAAGGCGACTGTCACTTGCCTTATTGCCACGAGTGTGACGCAGGCCTCACCACGCACACCGTAAACATCGAAAAGGACACCTCTGATGAGTGAACTGGTCGCTGCCGTGAGCGAAGGGGGCAACCGCGCGTAGGCTCATTCCCGGCGCATCCGCCGGGCCGCCGGGCCACCGGGTACGGGCGCGCCGGGCACGGCCTGCCCCACCCAATCGGCCGAAGAACTCAACGGAAGCGAGATTTCACCACCGTGACTGCTCTCACTCTCAGCACTTCCGGCGCGGCGGCGCTGCGCGCCGACGCCATCGTCGTCGGCGTGGCGAAGGGCGCCAAAGGCCCGGTTGTCGCACCCGGCGCCGAGGCCGTGGACAAGGCGTTCGACGGAAAGCTCGCCTCCGTCCTGGAGACCCTCGGCGCCTCGGGTGCCGAGGGCGAGGTGACGAAGCTGCCCGCGCCGTCGGGCCTCAAGTCCCCTGTCGTACTGGCTGTCGGCCTCGGCACGGCCCTGGACAAGGACGACGCGTACAGCGCCGAGTCGCTGCGCCGCGCGGCCGGTGCCGCCGCCCGCGCGCTGCACGGCTTCAAGAAGGCCGGTTTCGCACTGCCCGTCGAGGCCGTCGAGGACGCCGCCGCCATCGCCGAGGGTGCGCTGCTCGGTGCGTACGCCTTCACCGCTTACCAGGGCGGCGAGAAGGACGGGAAGGGCGAGAAGTCCGGCAGCGGCGCCAAGCAGCCGCTGGCCGAGATCGCCGTGCTCGGCGGCAAGCCGCGCGACAAGGCGTTCAAGGCCGCCGCGGAGCGCGCCCTCGCGCTGGCCGAGGAGATCAACCGCGCCCGCGACCTGGTCAACACCCCGCCGAACGACCTGTACCCCGAGTCCTTCGCCGCCGTGGTCGCCGCCGCGGGCAAGGAGCACGGCCTCAAGGTGCAGGTGCTCGACGAGAAGTCGCTCAGCAAGGGCGGCTACGGCGGCATCATCGGCGTCGGGCAGGGCTCGGAGCACGGTCCGCGCCTGGTGAAGCTCGCCTACACACACCCCAAGGCGGAGAAGACCCTGGCCTTTGTCGGCAAGGGCATCACGTACGACTCGGGCGGCATCTCGCTGAAGCCGGCCGGCCACAACGAGACGATGAAGTGCGACATGGCCGGCGCCGCCGCCGTGTTCGCCGCCGTCATCACGGCCGCCCGCCTCGGCCTGCGGGTGAACGTCACCGGCTGGCTGGCGCTCGCCGAGAACATGCCGTCCGGCGGCGCCGTCCGTCCCGGTGACGTGCTGCGCATGTACAGCGGCAAGACCGTCGAGGTGCTCAACACCGACGCCGAGGGCCGTCTCGTCCTGGCCGACGCCCTGACCCGCGCCTCCGAGGAGCGCCCGGACGCTATCGTCGACGTGGCGACACTGACCGGCGCGATGGTGCTGGCACTGGGCAACCGCACCTTCGGCATCATGGGCAACGACGAGTCGTTCCGTACCGCCATCCACGAGATCGCGGAGGAGGCCGGCGAGCAGTCCTGGCCGATGCCGCTGCCGGCCGAGCTGCGCAAGGGCATGGACTCCCCCACCGCCGACATCGCCAACATGGGTGAGCGGATGGGCGGCGGCCTGGTCGCCGGTCTGTTCCTCCAGGAGTTCGTCGGCGAGGACATCGCCTGGGCGCACCTGGACATCGCGGGTCCCGCCTTTAACGACGGCGGCCCGTTCGGCTACACCCCCAAGGGCGGCACCGGCTCGGCGGTCCGCACCCTGGTGGCGCTCGCCGAGCGCACCGCCGCGGGCGACCTCGGCTGATCCGCGCGATTTCGTCGTAGGTACGGTCGTACGGTCCCGGGCACGCGTCCGGGGCCGTACGCACGCGCGTACGCCCGCAGGAATACGTACGCTCGATTTCGCCTTCAACGAAATCCGTACATCCGTACGCCCCAGTAACGCGAGACGAGCGCTCCCACGACCGTCTCGTTCCCCGGCCCCGCGTCCCGCCGTCCGTCAACAAGTGCGAAGATGGGTTCTCGGCAGGACAGGGCCCCCACCACAGGGCCGAATAAAAGCGGCCGAACACCAGCCGCCGCCCGGTCGAAGACCGGCGACCGGCGCACATGCATGGAGGACGTGACGTGGCGAACGACGCCAGCACCGTTTTCGACCTAGTGATCCTCGGCGGTGGTAGCGGCGGTTACGCCGCGGCACTGCGCGGAGCGCAGCTGGGCCTGGACGTCGCCCTGATCGAGAAGAACAAGCTCGGCGGCACCTGCCTGCACAACGGCTGCATTCCGACGAAGGCCCTGCTGCATGCCGGCGAGATCGCCGACCAGGCACGCGAATCCGAGCAGTTCGGCATCAAGGCCACCTTCGACGGCGTCGACATGGCAGGCGTCCACAAGTACAAGGACGACGTCATCGCCGGCCTGTACAAGGGGCTGCAGGGCCTGGTCGCCTCGCGCAAGGTGACGTACATCGAGGGCGAGGGCAAGCTCTCCTCCCCGACCTCCGTCGACGTGAACGGCCAGCGCGTCCAGGGCCGCCACGTCCTGCTGGCGACCGGCTCGGTGCCGAAGTCGCTGCCGGGCCTGGAGATCGACGGCAACCGCATCATCTCCTCGGACCACGCGCTGACGCTGGACCGCGTCCCGAAGTCCGCGATCGTGCTGGGCGGCGGCGTCATCGGCGTCGAGTTCGCGTCCGCGTGGAAGTCCTTCGGCACCGACGTCACCATCGTCGAGGGCCTGAAGCACCTCGTGCCGGTCGAGGACGAGAACAGCTCGAAGCTGCTGGAGCGCGCGTTCCGCAAGCGCGGCATCAACTTCTCGCTCGGCGCCTTCTTCGAGAAGGCCGAGTACACCGCCGACGGCGTCAAGGTCACCCTGGCCAACGGCAAGGAGTTCGAGGCCGAGCTGCTGCTCGTCGCGATCGGCCGCGGCCCCGTGTCGCAGGGCCTGGGTTACGAGGAGCAGGGCGTCGCGATGGACCGCGGCTACGTCCTCGTCGACGAGTACATGCAGACCAACGTGCCCACCATCTCGGCCGTCGGTGACCTCGTCCCCACCCTTCAGCTCGCGCACGTCGGCTTCGCGGAGGGCATGCTGGTGGCGGAGCGTCTGGCCGGTCTGAAGACCGTGCCGGTCGACTACGACGGTGTGCCGCGCGTGACGTACTGCCACCCCGAGGTCGCATCCGTCGGCATCACCGAGGCCAGGGCCAAGGAGATCTACGGAGCGGACAAGGTCGTCGCTCTGAAGTACAACCTCGCGGGCAACGGCAAGAGCAAGATCCTCAAGACCGCGGGCGAGATCAAGCTCGTCCAGGTCAAGGACGGTGCCGTGGTCGGCGTCCACATGGTCGGTGACCGTATGGGCGAGCAGGTCGGCGAGGCTCAGCTGATCTACAACTGGGAGGCGCTGCCGGCCGAGGTCGCGCAGCTCATCCACGCCCACCCGACGCAGAACGAGGCGATGGGCGAAGCCCACCTGGCGCTGGCCGGGAAGCCTCTTCACTCCCACGACTGATTCAGTCCGGGCGCGACGACCACTTCCGCAATTCGTAAGGAGCAACAGAAACCATGCCGGTTTCCGTAACCCTTCCGGCGCTCGGCGAGAGCGTCACCGAGGGAACTGTCACCCGTTGGCTCAAGGCCGAGGGTGAACGCGTCGAGGCCGACGAGCCGCTGCTCGAGGTCTCGACCGACAAGGTCGACACCGAGATCCCTGCCCCCGCGGCCGGCATCCTCTCATCCATCAAGGTCGCCGAGGACGAGACGGTGGAGGTCGGCGCCGAGCTGGCCGTCATCGACGACGGCACGGGGGCGCCCGCCGAGGCACCCGCCCCGGCCGCCGCCGAGGCACCTGCCGAGGCCCCCGCCGCCGCGGCACCGGCACCGGCCGCTGCTCAGCCGCAGCCCGAGGCCGCTCCGGCCCCGGCACCGGCCGCCGAGGCTCCCGCCGCCGCTCCGGCCGGTGGCGCCTCCGGTACTGACGTCGTACTGCCCGCACTGGGCGAGTCGGTCACCGAGGGCACCGTCACCCGTTGGCTGAAGGAGGTCGGCGAGGAGGTCGCGGAGGACGAGCCGCTGCTCGAGGTCTCGACCGACAAGGTCGACACCGAGATCCCCTCCCCGGCCGCGGGCACGCTGCTGGAGATCCTGGTCGGCGAGGACGAGACCGCCGAGGTCGGCGCGAAGCTCGCCGTCATCGGTGACAAGGGCGCGGCCCCGGCCGCCGCCCCGGCTCAGGAGGCCCCGGCTCCGGCTGCCGCTCCGGCGCCCGCCGCCGCTCCGGCTCCTGAGCCGGCTGCTGCTCCGGCTCCGGCCCCCGCTCCGGCTCCGGCTCCGGCCGAGGCCGCTGTCGAGGCTCCGGCTCCGGTCCAGCCCGCTCCCGCCGCCGCTCCGGCTCCCGCCGCCCCGGCTCCGGCCGCCGCTGCTCCGGCCGCTCCCGCCCCCGTCGCGCCTTCCGCGGCCGAGGCGGACGGCGCGTACGTGACTCCGCTCGTCCGTAAGCTCGCCGCCGAGAACAGCGTCGACCTCAGCACGGTCAAGGGCACCGGCGTCGGTGGCCGTATCCGCAAGCAGGACGTCGTGGCCGCGGCGGAGGCCGCCAAGGCCGCCGCCGCTGCCCCGGCTCCCGCCGCTGCTGTGACTGCCGGAGGCCATGCGGCCGCTTCGAAGGCTCCGTCCCTCGAGGTGTCCCCGCTGCGCGGTCAGACGGTCAAGATGACCCGCATGCGCAAGGTCATCGGCGACAACATGATGAAGGCCCTGCACACGCAGGCCCAGCTGACCTCGGTCGTCGAGGTCGACATCACGAAGCTGATGAAGCTGCGCAACAAGGCGAAGGACGCGTTCGCCGCCCGCGAGGGCGTCAAGCTGTCCCCGATGCCGTTCTTCGTCAAGGCCGCGGCCCAGGCGCTGAAGGCCTACCCGGTCGTCAACGCCCGGATCAACGAGGACGAGGGCACGATCACCTACTTCGACACCGAGAACATCGGTATCGCGGTGGACGCCGAAAAGGGTCTGATGACCCCGGTCATCAAGGGTGCGGGCGACCTCAACCTCGCCGGTATCTCCAAGAAGACCGCCGAGCTGGCCGGCAAGGCCCGCTCCGGCAAGATCAGCCCGGACGAGATGTCCGGCGCGACCTTCACGATCAGCAACACCGGTTCGCGCGGTGCGCTGTTCGACACGGTCATCGTGCCGCCGAACCAGGTCGCCATCCTGGGCATCGGTGCCACCGTCAAGCGCCCGGTGGTCATCAACCACCCGGACCTCGGCGAGACCATCGCGATCCGCGACATGACCTACCTGGCTCTCTCCTACGACCACCGCCTGGTGGACGGCGCCGACGCGGCCCGTTACCTGACGGCCGTCAAGGCGATCCTGGAGGCCGGCGAGTTCGAGGTCGAGCTCGGCCTGTAACACGCACAGCGGTACGTCGTACGAAGGCGCCCCCGTCCGGAGTGATCCGGGCGGGGGCGCCTTCGTACGGCCACGGCGGCCTTCGTATCACCGCTGCCTGGGGATCTGGCAGGCGCCGGTATTCCGGGGATCCCTGACCGGCGGTGCGCCGCGCGGCCACGCCAGGTCCACGAACTGCGGCTTCTTCTCGAACGGGTTGAGCCGGACGACGGCCACCGCCTTGTTGTACGGATTCCCGGCACCGTCCAGGCAGATCCAGCCGCTGGCGCCCTCCACCTTGTCCACGCCCTGCAGGCCGTCCCAGTCGTTGCGGATGTCCCGGAGGCTCGGCAGGCCGTCCGTTCCCTCGGCGTGGATACGGATTCCCCTGATCGCCGTCCAGGCCGAGTCGTGGGCGGAAATGGTCCGCGAATCGCTGATGTCCGCCGGGCCCATGGGTACGGCTTCGGCGCACGGCGGCTTCCCCTCCAGGCACCGCCGCAACTTCTGGACGGGTCCGGCCGATCCGCCGGTCGCCGGAGCCTTCTTCGAAACCCAGCTGTCGGGGTGCGCGACCGAGGTGTACTGGACCACGACCTGGCGCCGTCCGGTCGATGTGTCGCCGCGCAGCGCCTCCCAGTCCAGTTTCTCGTCGGCGTACAGCGTGGACGCGCCCGAGCCGCTGACCACGGTGAAGTCGCGGTCACCGCAAGGACGGTGCACTGCGAGCGCGTTGACGAACTGCCGCAGATGGACGGGCCGTCCGGCGAAGTAGACGGTGTCGACCGGCGGGGTGGTCGCACAGATATTGGTCGTCATCCGCCGGAACTCGGCGGACAGACCACTCTCGTCGTCCGGCCCCGGGGAGACGAAACTCAGTGGATCACGCGGTGAACCGCGCAGCCTGCGCTCGAACGCCTCCCGCAGCGAGCGCACGTAGTCGTCCTTCTCACGGCGGTCCTCGACCAGGATGGCGCGCTTGGAGTCGCGCTTCTTGTCGTAGAGCGCGAGGGCGTCGGCCTGTTCCGCGTTGTCGGGCACCACGCGGGCGAATCCCTTGTAGCGGATGTGATCGATGTCGGGGTTTCCGATGCCGCCGGTGAGCGCGCCGCCCACGACGGGGATGCCCTTGTTGTTCGTCAGGTCGTCGATGGCGTCCTTGGTGGACTGGACGCTGAGGTCGAAGCCGAAGACGACGCGGAGATTGTCCTCGGGGGACTTCGCCATCCTCGCCAGCTCTTCGGTGACGGGCCGCCATTCCTCGCGTGTCTTGCCGGGGTGCGCCAGCACCATGCGGATCGCGGGCGGGTCGCCGCTCTCTTCCGGGTCGTTGTTCGCCCGGTACTGCGCGATGTACGCGCCCTGCACCTCGTGCAGGATCATCTTGCGCACGTCCGCGTGGTCGGAAGCCATGGGGATCATCAGCGCGATGGTGACGTGAGGTTTCTTCTCGACGCGCTTGTTCTCCTCCTTGATACGGGCCGACACCTCGGCCAGTTCGTCCATGAAGACGTGGCTGCCGTCGGTGACACCCACGCACTCGCCACCGAGCTTCTCCAGCCGCTCGCCGCAGCCGTCGGGCCAGGCGTCGCCGAGCGGTTCGCGCAGGAGAAACCCCAGTCCGGCGAGGACCAGCAGGGACACGACGAGGGTCAGCGGGCCCACGCCGGGTCTGGCCCGGGGACTGCTGTCCTGAAGCTGTGTCACTGCCCCTCCCCGTCGCCGTCGGCACCCACCCGTACCGCGAGCAGCCACCGCGCCTGCGGCCCGTCCGCCGGACGTCTGCTCCACTCGTTGAGCTCGTGCTCCAGCCTTCCCAGCGGCGGCCGCCCCCGCGCGCCGGCGCTGTCGCCCCCGACCGCGATGACAACGGGCCGGGTCCCCGTGTGCCTCGGTGCACGCCACGCGATGTCGTACGCCGTGGCCAGCGCGGTCAGGAACGTCGTCCCGGCCTGCGTATGCGCCTCTGGCACCAGCAGGAGCGGCGGTCTGGCGCGGTTGAACCGGCGGTACCGGCCGTAGTACGCGTCGATGTCCGCGAGGAGCGCCGCGGTCAGCAGGTGCTCCACCGTGTGCCCGTCCTCGTCCCGGCCCGCGTGGAACACCGTGAACAGCTCCGTGGCGACCGCGTCCTGCCAGGAGAACGCACCTCTGGGTACGTTCCACAGCTTTCCCCACCACCTCAGCGCGGTCTTGTCCGGCCGCGGCGCCTGGTGTCCCAGCAGGGTGAAGAGAAGGCCGACCGCGATCCCCGTACGGCCGGCTCCGGCTCCGGCGAGATACGGCGCCAGCTCGGCGCGCAGCCGGGCGCGGGCCTGATGCCCCTCGTCGGCGTCCCGGGCCGTCCGCAGCTGATGCCTCAGCCAGGTGTGGCCCTCGGCGATCGCCCGCAGGTCCGGCCGGTGCTCGTCGGCCCAGCTGTACGCGAGCATCCCCAGAGTGAAGCGCGGAAAGCTCATCGGCTTCCGGAACCAGGCGTAGCCGCCGAGGCCGTAAGCCCTGGTCGACAGGCGCAGCAGGAAGTCGATGACCTCGCGCTGGTCGAGCGGCACCTGGCTGTCGTTGACGGGCAGGACCCGCCGGTAGCGGTGGTGCAGCCGGCGCAGCACCTCGGCCTGTTCCGCGGCATCGAGCCCGGCGACGACTATGACGGGCGGCCCGCCCCTCTTACGCAGCCGGCTGCCCGCACTCCGCCGGATCCTGCGCTCCATCACCAGCTCGGGCACGATGTGCGTCAGCAGCACCTGGTACCTGGACACGGTCTTCCCCGCCCCCCATTCGCGGTTCCGCCGGCTGTTCCCGCGGGTGCCCGCGAGGTGGTGAGCGAATATACGTACCACCAAGCACCTGTGGCCATAGGCGAGTTGGGATTTACGGATGGGTTCTCGGCCATCCGCGAGTGCCACGGTCAGGACCGACGCCGTATCGTCGAGGCACGCATCCGCACAAGGAGTTCCTTCCGATGAGTCCGATTCCCCGGCCGGCGCCCACCCCGCCCGTCGTCCACTCGCTGCGCGAGCAGATCCGCGAGCACATCGTGGAGGGGATCGTCAGCGGGCGCTGGAAGCCGGGCGAGCGGATCGTGGAGCGCCGGATCGCGACGGAGCTGGAGGTCAGCCAGACGCCCGTACGGGAGGCTCTGCGCGAGCTGGAGTCGCTGCGCCTGATCGAGTCGGCGCCGAACAAGGGCGTACGCGTACGGAATCTCACGGCGGCCGACCTGGAAGAGAGCTATCCGGTACGGGCCGGCCTGGAGCAGATCGCGGCCGAGCTGGCGGCGTCGGCCCTGGCGGAGGACTGCTCGGCGCTGGAGCCGCACGTGGCGGCCCTGTACGAGGCGGACCGCACGGCGGACGGGACGGCGCAGGTGCGCCATACGGTGGCCTTCCACCGTGAGCTGGTGCGCGCGGCGAACAACAGCGTCCTGCTCCACACGTGGGAGGGCCTGGGCATCGAGGTCTTCACCGCCCTGTCCATCCGCTGGCTGGGCACGGTCCAGAAGTCGTACGCGGAGGAACACGAGGCGCTGGTGCAGGCCTTCCGCCGCCGCGACCCGGAGATCGGCACCCTGGTGAAGTCCCACGTCCTGGGCTGCGCGCCGAGGGCCTGACGCCGGGTTGCGGACGCGGACACCCCCCGCCCGCGTCCGAAATGCCGCATAAGCCTCGGCACCCCGTGCCCCATTTCGCGGCACGGAATGCCAATTTCGCTGTATGGAGAAGTTTTCCTCCTCCAGGCTTTGATCGATCATCGATCAGGGACTTACAGTCAACGGCGGGTCCACCGACCCCACCGCCCTGTCCTGCCAGACAAGGCCCCCCTTTTCTTCACCCCCCTCCTCTCCGGAAGGCGGCCATCATGACCGACCCCGTAGGCATCTCTCCGAGCGAGCTCGACCAGCTCCCGGACCGTGACACCGAGGAGACCGCCGAGTGGGCGGCCTCCCTCGACGCCGTCACCAAGGCCGCAGGCCCGCAGCGGGCGGCCTACCTGATGCGCCGCACGCTCCAGCACGCCGAAGGCGCCGGCATCGCGCTGCCGAAGCTGCTGGAGACGGACTACGTCAACACCATCCCGACCTCCGCCGAGCCCGCCTTCGACGGCGACGAGGCGATGGAAGCCCGCATCACCGCCTGGAACCGCTGGAACGCGGCCGCCATGGTCACCCGTGGCTCCCGCTTCGGCGTCGGCGGCCACATCGCCACCTTCGCCTCCGCGGCCTGGCTCTACGAGACCGGCTTCAACCACTTCTTCCGCGGCAAGGAGGGCGACGGCTCCGGCGACCAGCTCTACATCCAGGGCCACGCCTCCCCCGGCATCTACGCCCGCGCCTTCCTCGACGGCCGCCTGAACGAGGGCCAGCTCGACCGCTTCCGCCAGGAGTCCGCCGGCGACGGCCTGCCGTCGTACCCGCACCCGCGGCGCCTGCCCTGGCTGTGGGAGTTCCCGACCGTGTCGATGGGCCTCGGCCCGCTCTCCGCGATCTACCAGGCACGCTTCAACCGCTACCTGCAGAACCGCGACATCAAGGACACCTCGAACTCCCACGTCTGGGCGTTCCTCGGTGACGGCGAGATGGACGAGCCCGAGTCGACCACCGCGATCACCCTCGCCGCCCGCGAGCAGCTCGACAACCTGACCTTCGTCATCAACTGCAACCTCCAGCGCCTCGACGGTCCGGTCCGCGCCAACTTCCGCGTCGTGCAGGAGCTGGAGGCCCAGTTCCGCGGCGCCGGCTGGAACGTCATCAAGACGCTGTGGGGCTCCGCCTGGGACGAGCTGTTCCAGCTCGACACCCAGGGCGCGCTGGTACGCCGGCTGCGCGCGGTGCCGGACGCCCAGTTCCAGACGTACGCGACCCGTGACGTGGCATACATCCGCGAGCACTTCTTCGGCGCCGAGCCCGCGCTGGCCGAGCTGGGCAGGCTGCTCACCGACGCCAAGATCGCCGAGTGCTTCCACACCTCCCGCGGTGGCCACGAGGCCCGCAAGGTGTACGCGGCGTACAAGGCGGCCGTGGAGTTCAAGGGCGCACCGACGGTGATCCTCGCGCAGACCGTCAAGGGCTACACCCTCGGCCCGGGCTTCGAGTCGAAGAACGCCAACCACCAGATGAAGAAGCTCTCCGGCAAGGAGTTCCGCGCCATGCGGGACCTGCTGGACCTGCCGATCCCGGACGCGAAGCTGGACGAGGAGCTCGTACCGTACGGGCACCCCGGCGCCGACTCCCCCGAGGTCCGCTACCTCCAGGAGCGCCGCGCGGCCCTCGGCGGCCCCGCCCCGGCCCGCCGGGTGCACGCGGTCGCCCTCCCCGAGCCCTCCGAGCGCGCGTTCAGCGCCCTCCTCAAGGGCTCGGGCAAGCAGGAGATGGCCACCACCATGGCGTTCGTACGCCTGGCCAAGGAGCTGATGCGGGACAAGGAGACCGGAAAGCGCTGGGTGCCGATCGTGCCCGACGAGGCGCGCACCTTCGGCATGGAGTCGCTGTTCCCGTCGGCCGGCATCTACTCTCCGCTGGGCCAGACGTACGAGCCGGTCGACCGTGACCAGCTCATGTACTACAAGGAAGCCAAGAACGGCCAGATCCTCAACGAGGGGATCACCGAGGCCGGCGCCATGGCCGACTTCATCGCCGCCTCGACGTCATACGCGACGCACGGCGAGCCGATGATCCCCTTCTACATCTTCTATTCGATGTTCGGCTGGCAGCGCACCGCCGACCAGATGTGGCAGCTCGGCGACCAGCTCGGCCGCGGCTTCATCGTGGGCGCGACGGCGGGACGTACGACCCTGACGGGTGAGGGCCTCCAGCACGCGGACGGCCACTCGCACCTGATCGCGTCCACGAACCCGGCGTCGCTGAACTACGACCCCGCGTTCGCGTACGAGATCGCCGTCATCGTCAAGGACGGCCTGCGCAGGATGTACGGCCCCGAGGCCGAGAACGTCTTCTACTACCTGACCGTCTACAACGAGCCGAAGCCGCAGCCCGCGATGCCGGAGGGTGTCGAAGAGGCCATCGTCAAGGGCCTGTACCGCTTCAAGGAAGCGGCGAACGCCACCGCCGAGACCCCGCGCATCCAGCTGCTCGGCTCCGGCACGGCGATCCACTGGGCCCTGGAGGCGCAGGAACTCCTCGCCGCCGACTGGGACGTGGCGGCCGACGTCTGGTCCGCCACCTCGTGGGGCGAGCTGCGCCGGGAGGCGCTGGAGTGCGACGAGGCGCTGCTGCGCGGCGAGACGCGCACGCCGTACGTCACCCGCGCGCTCGAAGGCGCGCCGGGTCCCGTCCTCGCGGTGAGCGACTGGATGCGTCAGGTCCCCGACCAGATCAGCCAGTGGGTCGAGCAGGACTACTCCTCGCTCGGTACGGACGGCTTCGGCCTCTCGGACACCCGCGAGGCGGCCCGCCGCCACTTCGGCGTCGACGCCCAGTCGATCGTGGTCGCCGCCCTGGCCCAGCTCGCCCGCCGCGGCGAGGTCCCGGCCTCGGCGGTCAAGGAGGCGCGGGAACGCTACGGCCTGTGAGCCGTACCCGCTGCTGACCAACCCTCTATCGCCGGAAGGGCTCTTTGGAGCCCGTCCGGCGATAGAGGAGCGGGGCCTGGGCCGGAGCCCCAGCTGGTCGCCCCCGACACCCCCAGCCCGTCCGGACTTTGAGAGCCGGAGTCCGGGGCGAAGCCCCAGCTAGTCCCCCCGGCACCTTCCAGCCCGTCCGGCGTTTGAGGACCGGGGTCCGGGGCGGAGCCCCTCACGCGGCGGAGCCGCAAAGTGTCACTGCGGGAAGGGGCGGGGCGAGGAAAGCTCCCGCGCAGCGGCCCACCCGGCCACACCCGTACCGACGCCCGCACCGCACCCGGCACAATGGCCGCCATGCGCGCAGCCCGCCTCATCAAAATGGTGCTTCTGCTCCAGTCCCGCCCCTCCATGACCGCCGCCGAACTGGCCCGTGAGCTGGAGGTCTCCGAGCGGACCATCACGCGGGACGCGCAGGCGCTGTCGGAGGCTGGCGTTCCGGTGTACGCCGACCGAGGCCGGACCGGTGGCTACCGCCTGATCGGCGGGTACCGCACCCGCCTGACCGGCCTCGCGCGCAGCGAGGCCGAGGCGCTGTTCCTGTCCGGACTGCCGGGCGCGCTGCGCGAGATGGGGCTCGACGACGCGGCGTCGGCGGCACGGCTAAAGGTTTCTGCGGCGCTGCTCCCTTCCCTGCGGGACGCGTCCGACACGGCCGCGCAGCGGTTCCATCTCGACGCACCCGGCTGGTACCAGGAGCCCAGGACACCCAAGCTGCTGCCGACGATCGCGGAGGCGGTCTGGGACGACCGGATGATCACCGGCCTCTACCGGCGCGGTCACGACCGCGAGGTGGAGCGGGAGCTGGCCCCCTACGGCCTCGTGCTCAAGGCCGGGGTCTGGTACCTGTGCGCCCGCTCCGGCGGGGACTTCCGCGTGTACCGGATCGACCGCTTCGCCTCCGTGGTCGTGTCCGACGAGCGCTTCGTGCGGGACGAGAGCTTCGTGCTGCCGGAGTTCTGGGAGGAGCGGGCGGCGGATTTCGCCCGCTCGATCCTGCGTTCCGAGGTGGTGGTGCGGCTGTCGGAGGCGGGCGCGCGGCAGTTGCCGTACGCCGTGGACCGCGCCGCGGCGACCGAGGCGCTGGCGGTGGCCGGGCCGCCGGACGAGCTGGGGCGTATCACGGTGACCCTGCCGGTCGAGTCGTACGACGTCGCCTTCGGCCAGCTCTTCTCCCTCGGCCCGGAGCTGGAGGTCATGGAGCCGCCCGACCTCCGCGAACGCTTCGCGGAGGCGGCGGCCCGTACGGCCCGGCTCTACGACTAGGAGGCAACGACCGGGCGGGGGCGCCCGCGGCTATCGGTAGTCGCTCGCCGGGGCGTCCTTGCCGCCCTGTGAAACCTCCATGATGTACGGCCAGCCGTCCGGCCGGCTGCCGTCCGTGTCCGTGAAGCCGTACTCCTTCGCGAGCTGTCCGCTGGACAGCGACTGCCCGTTCCAGCGCGCCCGCCCGGGGTCGGCGGCGATGGCCGCGACCGCCCGGCCGACATACACCGGCGACTCGGCGATCACGAAGTCGGGAACCTTCGCGATCGCGTCGCGCCAGTTCTCCTCGGTGACGCCGAAGGCGTCCAGCATCTCCTCCGAGCGGAGGAAGCCCGGGGTGACGGCAACCGCCGTGCAGCCCACGTCCTTCAGGTCGTGGGCGAGGTTGAACGCCATCCGGATCGGCGCGTTCTTGGCGAGGTCGAAGTAGAAGTTCTCCCGGAAGCGGGTCCGGTTGTACTCGTCCGTCCCGTCGGTCATTTCCACCACCAGTCCGCCACGGTTCCGCACCAGCAGGGGGAGCGCGAAGCTGAGGGTGATGGCGTGGGTCTTCACGCCGAGCTCCAGCATCCGCAGTCCGCGCGAGAGCTCGACGTCCCACATCTTCTTGCCGAATTCGAGCAGGTGGTCGCCGCCCCAGAGGCTGTTGACCAGGATGTCCAGCCGGCCGCGCTCCCGGTCGATCCGCTCGACGAGCGCCCTGACCTGGTCCTCTTCGAGGTGATCGGTGGGTACGGCGATGGCTTCGCCGCCCGCGTCGTTGACGATTTCGGCCGTCTGCTCGATGGTCTCGCCGGGCCGCCCGACCTCGCTGACCCGCTCACGGGTGGTGCGCCCGGTTACGTACACCGTCGCTCCGGCCGCGCCCAGCTGCACGGCGATGGCCCGCCCCGCGCCCCTGGTGGCCCCGGCCACCAGCGCGATCCTGCCTTTGAGTGGCGCGTCCAGCTCGCTCATACCTGCTCCTCACCTCGTGTGCCGCACGTCCGCGTGCCGTACGTATCCCTGCCGTACGACACGACACTGGCACCCAAAGCCGACACCTTCTGTCGTGTTTTACGAGGTGCGTAGCGCGCCCGGTAACGACACAGCCGCATCCGGGGTACTCCGCGTGCGTGGGCCTGCGGCAAGGCCGATGCTTGTCCCGTGATGGACGAGACGGAATTCTGGGAGATCATCGACCACACCCGCGAGGCCGCCGAGGGCGACCCCGAGGATCACGCCGACCTGCTGGTCGACGCGTTGCTCCAGCTCGACCCCGAGTCCGTGCTCGACTTCGCCAGACACTTCGAGGTCCGCTACAACCGCGCGTACCGCTGGGACTTGTGGGGCGCGGCGGCCGTGCTGCTCGGCGGTGCGGGCGACGACGCGTTCGACTTCTTCCGCTGCTGGCTGATCGCCCAGGGCCGGGAGGTCTTCGAGGGCGCGCTGCACGACCCGGACAACCTTGCCGACCTCCTCGACGAGTTCGACGAGGAGGTCGACGGCGACGGCGAGGAGCTGGGGTACGCGGCGGACGAGGCGTACGAACAGCTCACCGGCGGGGTCACTCCGGACCTGGGGGTCCCGGCGCAGGCCCCGGAGCCGGAGGGCACGCCGTTCGACCTGGAGGACGAAGCGGCCCTGGCCGACCGCTTCCCCCGGCTATGGGAGCGGTTCGGCAAGTGACCCCCGGCGTCCCCACAGCCGTCAGCCGTCGGCCGTCTGCCGTCAGCTCTGTGCCGTCAGCCGTCAGCCGTCAGCCGTCAGAAGTGGGTCCCTCCGTCGATCCGTATCTCGGTTCCGGTGATGAAGGCGCCGTCCTCGGAGCCGAGCATGGCGACGACGCCCGCGACGGTCTCCGGGGCCGCGAAGCCCTCACCGATGGCGGGGGCGAGCTTCGCGAAGAGCGTCAGGTCGGCGTCCTCCGGCAGCCCGGGGCCCTGGCCGCTCGTCATGTCCGAGGAGATGGAACCCGGCGCGACGGCGACCGCGCGCAGCCCCTGCTTGCTGTACTCGCTCGCGATGGCGTGAGTCATCGACTGGATGCCGCCCTTGCTCGCCGCGTACGCAGCCATGTACGGGTGCGCGAACGAGGCGGAGGTCGAGGAGAAGTTGACGACGACCGGCCTGTCTCCCGCCAGCAGCGCCGGGACCGCCTCGCGGATCATCAGGAAGGTCCCGGTCAGGTTGACCGCGATGACCTTGTTGAAGAGGTCGAGCGAGGTCTTGTGGGTGTGCTCGGAGCGCAGGATTCCCGCCGCGTTGACCAGAACATCAAGGCCACCGCCCAGCGCCGAGACCGCGGCGGCGACACCCTCGCGCACCGCCACCTCGTCGGATATGTCGAACACGGCGGTGGTGAGGCGCTCGGCCACACCGTCGGCGGCGGCCCGCGCGGCGGTCGCCTTCAGGCCGGCCTCGTTCACGTCGACGGCGACCACGCGGCCGCCCTCGGCCAGGATCCGGTGCACGGTGGCCCGGCCGATGCCCGAGCCGCCGCCCGTGATCAGTACCCGACGGCCTTCGTAGCGGTTCATGCTGTTCTCCGGTCTGCTGATGGCGGCGGGCTCTCTCACCTGCCCACATTCCACCGTACGCCTACCTGGCATGTTTTGCCATAGCGTCATCGCGTGCACTTCGTGGACTGCCCGGCGTACTCTTCCGGGGTGAGCACCCAGCCGCCGCCCGAGACCCCGCAGCCCGCCCCGCAGCCGTCCCTGACCGAGCGCCGCAAGGCCGCCACCCAGCTCGACATCGCCCGCGCGGCCGCCGAGCTCTTCGCCGAGCGCGGCCCCGACGCGACCACGGCCGAGGACATCGCGCGGCGCGCGGGCGTGGCGCTGCGCACCTTCTACCGCTACTTCCGCAGCAAGCAGGACGCCGTCGGACCGCTGCTCTCCGGCGGCGCAGACCGCTGGCGCGGCCTGCTCGCCGCCGCCGAGCCCGGCACCGGCGTCCTCACGGCCCTGGAAAGTGCCGTCGCGGACGCGCTCGCCACACCCGACGCCGAGGCCGCCGAGCAGCTCGGCTGGACGCGCGGCCTGCTTCGCGCGGCCGAGAGCGACACCGCGCTGCGCGCCGTCTGGTACCGCGTGAATCAGGAGTCGGAGGAGCTGCTGGTGCCCGTCATCGGCCGGCTGGCCGGCGCCGCCGCCGACCCCCTGGAGGTCCGCCTCGCGGCAGCCGCCGCCACGGCAGCCGTCCGTACGGCGCTGGAGACCTGGTCGGCGACGGACGCTCCCGTCTCCGGCCCCGGCTCCCCCGCCGAACTCGCCGCGCGCTGCCTGAACGAACTCATGGGCGGGATGCGGCTGCCGGCTCCCGGTCGCTGACCTCTCCGGGCCCGAGCGCGAGCAGGGCCACGTCGTCGTGCACGTTCTCCGCCTTGCCCGCGAAGCGCACGAGGTCCTCGCGTACGGCCTCGTTGAGGGCCATCAGGTCCTCAACCGGGACAGAAGCGGCCAGCGCCGGCAGTCGCCGTACGAGCGGGTAGAAGGCGCCCGCCGCGTCCCGCGCCTCCGTCACCCCGTCCGTGTGGGCCAGGATCCGGTCCCCCTGCTCCAGCGGTACGGAGGCCACCTCGACCGGGACCATCCCGGCCAGGCCGAGCCCCAGCGGCGGCGCCGGGTCCACATCGATCTCGTGCGCACTCCCGCCCCGCAGCAGCAATGGCGGCGGGTGGCCGCAGCTGACCACCCGTATGACGGCTTCCCCGGCCGGGAACTCCAGCACCACAGCGGTGGCGAAGAGCTCCGCGTGCTCGTCGGCGAGGGAGTCGACGACCAGCCGCCGGTCGAGCCGCGCGGCGACCCGCGCCAGGTCCTCCTCGTCCAGCACCGCTTCGCGGAAGGCGCCCAGCAGCGCGGCGACCGTCGCGACGGCCTCCAGACCGTGCCCCTGTACGTCGGCGACCAGTGCCCGTACGCCATGCGGGCCCTCGCGTACGTCGTACAGGTCCCCGCCCACCAGCAGCCCGCGCTGCGCGGACCGGTACAGCCCCGCGCACCGCACCTGGCCGACCGTGGCGGGCAGCGGCGGCAGCACGGCGAGCTGGGCGGCCTCCGCCACCGTGCGGACCGTCACCAGCTGTTGCTCGCGTCGCGTGCGTACCCACGCGATGACCACGCTGAGCACGACGACGACCACGACCGCGAGGAGGTCCGGGGTCTCGACGTCCCAGATCCGGCGGCCGTACGGCAGGCTCAGCGTCAGGAGGGTGAGGCAGCCGAGCACCGCGACGCTCAGCGGGCCGTAGGCGAGGGCCGCGACGGGTGTCACGGCGACGACGAAGTAGCCCAGCTGGAGGGTCTGGGGCGTGACGACCTGAGCGAAGGTGAGGGCGGCGAGGATCACGGCGGGCAGGGCCCTGAGCCAGCGCGGCTGCGGCGTTCCGCGCAGCCAGCCGGGAGCCTCTTCCGCACCCCTGGCCCGCGCCGAACTCATCGGACGAAGGGCCCGCGGCTCATCGCGCGGGTCGCTGACGTGGGCGGCATACGGAGCTTCTTCATACCCCTCCCACTATGACTCAGGGAGTTGCCGCACGCCCCTCAGCACACGCCCCATGAACACGTCGTCGACGTACGTGCCGTGAAGGTGGAACTCGCCCGGCAGCACGCCCTCGACGACGAACCCCTCGGCCTCGTACAGCGCACGCGCGGGCACGTTGTGACCGAGCACCCGCAGCGTCATGCGCACGGCGCCCTGCCCGCGCGCCGCGTCGAAGGACGCGCGCAGCAGCGCGCGCCCGATCCCGCGGCCGCGCGCCCGGTCCGCCACGGCCAGGCCCTGGATCTGCCGGACGTGCGCGTTGCTGGGGAGCGGGGTGGGCGGGACAATCCGGATGTACCCGACGATCGCTCCGTCCAGCTCGGCCACCAGGATGTCCTCGGGCCGGTGCCCTTCGTCGAAGAACGGGCCGTACGGCGGCTGCGGCCTCGGCTGTACGGAGTGCACCGGCGACCAGGTCTCCCGGTCGAGCTCGGCCAGCTCCTTGTCGTCGGCCGCCGTGGCGGGACGTATCACGGGCGCGGTGGTGGGCTCCGGCATGGCTGCCACTGTGCCATCCGGTCACGGCGAGCCGGAGTGCGGGGCAGGATGGGCGGCATGCGGATCGCGGTCACCGGCTCGACCGGTCTCATCGGTACGGCGCTCGTGCGCTCGCTGCGCGCGGACGGACACGAGGTGGTGCGCCTCGTGCGGCGCGCGGCGAGCGGCCGGGAGGAGGTGACGTGGGATCCGAAACGGCAGTACGTCGATGCCGGCGGGCTCGCCGGGTGCGAGGCGGTCGTCCACCTCGCGGGGGCGGGCGTCGGCGACCACCGCTGGACCGAGACGTACAAGAAGGAGATCCGCGAGAGCAGGGTCCTCGGTACGGCCGCGATCGCCGAAGCCGTCGCTTCCCTGGACGCGCCGCCGAAGGTTCTTGTGTGCGGTTCGGCGATCGGCTTCTACGGCGACACCGGGGAGCGCGCGGTGGACGAGGAAGCGCCGCCCGGCGAGGGTTTCCTGCCGTCCGTGTGTGTGGAGTGGGAGGAGGCCGCCGCTCCGGCGCAGGAGGCGGGCGTACGGACGGTCTTCGCCCGTACGGGACTCGTGGTGGCGGGCGAGGGCGGGGCCTGGGGAAGAAGGCTGTTCCCGCTCTTCAGGGCGGGGCTCGGCGGGCGGCTGGGGTCGGGCCGCCAGTACCAGAGCTACATCGCGATGCACGACCAGATCGCGGCGCTGCGCCACCTGATCGACACCGAGTCGCTCTCGGGCCCCGTGAACCTCACGGCGCCGCGGCCGGTGACGAACCGTGAGCTCACGGAGGCGATGGGGCGGGTCCTGAAGCGGCCGACGTTCTTCACGGTCCCCGCGCCGGCGCTGCGGCTCGCGCTGGGCGAGTTCTCGGCGGACGTGCTGGGCAGCCAGCGGGTGCTGCCGCGGCAGTTGGAGGAGTCGGGCTTCTCGTTCGCGTTCCCGGGGATCGAGGACACACTGCGGGCGGCGCTGCGCTGTTGACCTGGGTCACATGAAACCGATTGACCGATTCTGATCGATTTCTGTCTGCCGTACGACCGTTGTGCTCCGGTTGTGCTCCGATGCCCCGGTCGGTGCGCGACTGTGCCCGCCCACATCCGCTTCTAGGCTTCAACGGGAACTCGGGCATTCCGTGAACCTGTTGAGGGCAAGAGACCCCCACAGTCGCGCCGACCTCGGGGAGGGGCACGTGCTCACCACCGCACACCACGCGGACGTCGTCATAGTGGGGGCCGGGGTCGCCGGTCTCTCCGCCGCCCATCAGCTGACCAGCGCCGGAGTAACCGTGCGCGTCCTGGAGGCAGCCCCTCGCGTCGGCGGGAGGATGGCCACCGAGGAGGTCGACGGCTTCCGGCTCGACCGCATCGGCCAGGTCCTCAGCACCGCGTATCCGGAACTGCTCCGCACGCCGGGCCTCGAAGGGCTCGCACTGCGCACCTTCTCGCCCGGCGTCCTCGTGCACAGCGAGGGCCGTCACTACCGCGCGGGGGAGGCCGGGAGCGCGCGGGGCGCGCTGAGCGCCGCGCGCGCCCTGGCAGGCGCTCCGCGGCCGGGCGCCTCCCGCCCGCCGTTCGGGGGCGCGCTCGACCAGGCCCGGCTCGCCTCGGCCCTCGGGCGGTTGGCGGCCACACCGGTGCAGCGGCTGATGGCCCGCCCCGAACGGCCCGCCGCCGAAGCCCTGTCCGGGCGCGGACTGCCGCCTCGTACGGTCGACGGTTTCCTGCGCCCGCTGCTCTCGGCGCTGCTCAGTGACCCGGAGCTCAGCACCTCCAGCCGGTGCGCCGATCTGGCGCTGCGCGGCTTCGCGCGCGGCAGGCTGTGCGTGCCCGCGGGCGGCGCCTCCGCGCTGCCCGAGCTGCTGGCGGCCACGCTGCCGCCGGGAACGGTGCGTACCGGAGTACGGGTGACCGCCACTTCCACCACCTCGGTCGCCACCGAGGAACACGGCGAATTCGGCTGCCGTTCCCTGCTGCTGGCCACCGGCGCACGGGCTGCGGCCGGCCTGCTGCCCGGACTGCGGGTGCCGCCCTTCCACCAGGTGACCGTCCTGCACCACGCCGCGCCCGCCTCCCCGCTCACGGACCCCGCCCTGCTGCTCGACGCCGACCGCGGCGGCCCGGTCTCGCACACCGCCGTACTCAGCGAGGTCGACCCGTCGCGCGCGCCGCGCGGCCGGTCGCTGATCTCCTCCACCGTCCTCGGCACGCCCCCGCCGGGCGCCGACTGCGCGGTACGCGGCCACCTGGCCAGGCTCTACGGCGTACCCACCGACGACTGGCAACTCCTCGCGGTCCACCACGACCGGGAGGCGGTCCCGGCCATGCCGGCGCCGCACGACCTGCGCCGTCCCGTACGGCTCCTGTCGGGTCTGTACGTGTGCGGCGACCACCGGGGGACGAGCACGGTGCAGGGCGCTCTCCACTCGGGCCGCCGGGCCGCGCACGAGATCCTCCTGGACTTCGGCATCCAGCCCGGTTACGCGACCGAAGCGACACGCGAGGCCGCGTAACCCTGCGGGGCTCTCCCCACCCCGCCCCTTCCCGAAACTGGGGCTCCGCCCCAGACCCCGCTCCTCAAACGCCGGAGGGGCTGGACGTACGCGGCGGGGCTGGATGCGCCCGGCGGGGGCGGGGGCTGCCCGCGAGGGCAGAGGCCCGCGAGCCGGGGTCGTCGGCTGAGCGCGGCTCTGTGAGCCGTGCTCAGCTGCAATCCAGCCCGTCCGGCGTTTGAGGACACGCCCGTAGGGCCTCCGGGGGCCTGGGGGCTTGCCCCCAGTTTCGGGAAGGGGCGGGGTGGGGAAAGGCGCCGCAGGCACCCGCACCCGCACCCGCACCCGCACCCGCGTCCGCACCCCCGCACCCGCCAGGGCCCGGCTCAGCCCAGCGCCGCCACCCGGTCCCGGTAATTGCGGACCGCAGCCGCATCGCGATACGGCTCGAGCCGCTTCTCGAAGTCCCGTACATACTCCAGCGCCCGAGCCGACCGCATCTCCGTAGCCTGCTGCGCCGACTCCGCCCCCAGCGCGCACGCCTGGTCCAGCTCCCCCAGCCCCAGCCGCGCGGTCGCCAGCACCACCCGGCAGAACAGCCGGCTGCGCGCATAGCCGGGCGCCCGCAGCTGCAGCGACCGCTCCGCGTGCTGCGCCGCCGCCCGGTACTGCTGAAGGTCCCGGTGGCAGTGCCCGAACTCGTCCGCCAGCTGCGCCTCGTCGAAGAAGCGCGCCCAGTGCGGCAGTTCGTCCCCCGGCCGCGCCGACTCCATCGCCCGCTCGGCCCGTACGAGCGAGGCCGTGCACGCCCGGACCTCTCCCAGCACCCCGTGCCCGCGCGCCTCGACCGAGTGCAGCAGCGCCTGCACGACGGCCGGCGCCGTGCCCCCCACGCCCTGCTGCGCGACCCGCGCCAGTTGCACCGCCTCCCGGCCGTGCCCGAGATGGACGGCCTGCCGGCTCATGGTGGCCAGCACGTACGAGCCGTACGGCCGGTCGGCCGCGGCCTGTGCCAGCCGCAGCGCCTGGACGAAGTACCGCTGGGCGAGGCCGTGCGCGGCGATGTCGTACGACGTCCAGCCCGCCAGCCGGGTCAGGTCGGCGGCGGCCGCGAAGAGCCGCCGGCCCGTCGCCTCCCCGTACGTACCCCGCAGCATCGGCTCCGTCTCGTGCTCCAGATAGCGCACCAGAGCCTGCCGGGCGTGCCCGCCGCCGTAGGCGTCGTCCAGGGACCGGAACAGCTCGCCGACCGAGCGCAGCGCCGCGATGTCCCCGGACGAGACGCGCTGTCCGGGGCCGCGGTCGGTCTGCCGCTGGCGGGGCACGGTGGAAGGCCGGCCCTGGGCGGGCACCCGCACCCCGGACCCGGCTCCCGACCCGGCTCCGGCAGCAGCACCGGCACCAGCACCAGCACCAGCACCAGCACTCACACCCTGCAGCGGCGGGTCACCGCGGGCGACCCGGTCGTCGGCCCGCCCGATCAGCCAGTCCCGGCTCGGGACGACGAGCCCGGCCGGGGTGAAGGCGATCTTGCGCAGTTCGGCGTGGCTGCCGGCGTCCTTGCGCCACAGCCCGCTGACGATGTCCACGGCCTCTTCCGGGGTGGCCGCGTATTCCAGCCCCGCGTAGACGGGCGCGCAGGCGTCGAGCCCCAGGTCCTGGGCGGTCAGCCGCCGTCCGAGGCGACGGGTGAAGACCTCGGCGATCAGCGCCGGCGTGGTGCCGCGCGGCTGCTGTCCGCGCAGCCAGCGGGTCACCGAGGTCTTGTCGTACCGCAGATCCAGTCCGTGCTCCAGGCCGAGCTGGTCCACCCGTCGGGCAAGGCCGGCGTTGGAGAATCCCGCTTCGGCGATGAGCGCGGCGAGCTGGCGGTTGGGCTTGCGCTGCGGGGGTCGTTCCGTCATCAGCTGTGCGGTCTCCTGCCTTCTGGGCGCCCGGGCAGCAGCCCTCATGGAACGGCGCGAATTTAGCGACACCTGGCGCCCGCTCCGGCACCTTCGAGCCGCATTCATCCGATCGTGTGAGGATTTATGGGGACGCTGACGAAAAACGACCTGCCCGGGGACCTCCATCGCCGCGGCCGTACAGTGGCTGAGGCGCGCGAAACGCGCAGGGTGGTGGTTCTAGGGAGGCGTTGCCGTGAGTGAGCTGCGGTTTGTCCGACTGGGGTTCGGCGAGGAAGCGGTCGAGTACCAGGTTGCCTGGCAGAAGCAGCGCGAGGTGCACGCGGCACGGTTCGCCGACGAGGTCCCGGACACCTGCCTGCTCCTCGAGCACCCGCCCGTCTACACGGCCGGACGGCGTACGCAGGACAGCGAGCGCCCACTGGACGGCACGCCCGTGGTGGACGTGGACCGCGGCGGCAAGATCACCTGGCACGGCCCCGGCCAGCTCGTCGGCTACCCGATCATGAAGCTGCCGCGCCCGGTCGACGTGGTGGCGCACGTACGCCGCCTCGAGGACGCCCTGATCCGTACCTGCGCCGACTTCGGCGTGGAGACGAGCCGGGTCGAGGGCCGCAGCGGCGTCTGGGTACTGGGCGATCCCGTGGAGCAGCGCCCGTCGGTTCCGGTCGGCGGCCTCTCCCTGGACTTCGATCCGCGGCTGCGGGACGAGGAGTTCGACCCGCGGATGAACGGCCCCGAGTACGCCCCGTCCAACGCCGGCCAGCGCCGCGAGGACCGCAAGCTCGCCGCCATCGGCATCCGCGTCGCCAAGGGCGTCACGATGCACGGCTTCGCGCTGAACGTGAACCCGGACAACACCTGGTTCGACCGGATCGTGCCGTGCGGCATCCGCGACGCGGGCGTCGCCTCGCTCGCGGGCGAGCTGGGCCGTGACGTGACCATCGACGAGGTACTGCCGGTCGTCGAGAAGCATTTGCGGGACGTACTGGAGAACGCGGATCCGGCCCCTCGCCCCGTCGAGAAGGCCACCGTCTAGCCCCGGGGAATGCGGACCGCTGGCCATGGGTTGGCGAGACGTAATCCCCATACAAATATCGGGCGTACCCTGGTGGGCGCCGAAGAATCGAAGTCGTAGGGAGCCGGACGTGTCCGCAGTCGCACCCGACGGACGCAAGATGCTGCGCCTGGAGGTCCGGAACAGCCAGACCCCCATCGAGCGCAAGCCCGAGTGGATCAAGACCCGGGCGAAGATGGGCCCCGAGTACACCAAGATGCAGGCGCTCGTGAAGAGCGAAGGGCTGCACACGGTGTGCCAGGAGGCCGGCTGTCCGAACATCTACGAATGCTGGGAGGACCGCGAGGCCACCTTCCTCATCGGCGGTGACCAGTGCACCCGGCGCTGCGACTTCTGCCAGATCGACACCGGCAAGCCCGCCGCGCTCGACCTGGACGAGCCGCGTCGTGTGGGTGAGTCCGTCGTCACGATGGACCTGAACTACGCCACCATCACGGGCGTCGCGCGCGACGACCTGGAGGACGGCGGCGCCTGGCTGTACGCCGAGACCGTGCGCCAGATCCACGCGATGACCTCGGAGCGTGAGGCCGGCCGTACGAAGGTCGAGCTCCTCATCCCCGACTTCAACGCCGTCCCCGAGCAGCTGGCCGAGGTCTTCTCGTCCCGCCCGGAGGTCCTGGCCCACAACGTCGAGACGGTGCCGCGCATCTTCAAGCGCATCCGCCCCGGTTTCCGCTACGAGCGTTCCCTCGAAGTGATCACGCGCGCCCGTGAGGCCGGTCTGGTCACCAAGTCGAACCTCATCCTGGGCATGGGCGAGGAGCGCGAAGAGGTCAGCCAGGCGCTCCAGGACCTGTACGACGCGGGTTGCGAGCTCATCACGATCACGCAGTACCTGCGCCCCTCGCCGCGCCACCACCCCGTCGAGCGCTGGGTGAAGCCGCACGAGTTCGTGGAGCTGAAGGAGGAGGCCGAGGAGATCGGCTACTCCGGTGTGATGTCCGGGCCGCTGGTCCGTTCGTCGTACCGCGCGGGCCGGCTGTTCGGCCAGGCGATGGAGCGGCGCGAGGAGCTGGCGGCCGCACCGAATGTGTGAATCCCAGCACAAGTGATTACCGGCCAGTAATGGCCTGGACGACGCGGCCCGTACCGTCCCCGCAGGTGAGGGGGACCGTACGGGCCGCGTCGCTGTTTCGGCCGTACGCGTGAAGGGTTCATGGGTGTTTGACCGCTCGGTCATGCGCTGGTAACACCAATCAGTGACCCTGGGTTTACACACAGCAGCACTCCGGCAGCATCCGTCCGTTCCCGAGTCATCACTCCAAGGGGGGACCCACACCATGCAGGCCCCGACACCCGTCCGCGCTACCGCCATCCCGTCCGTCACCGACGCGCTGCGCGCCGTCGAGTCCATCCTCATGCGCGGCGGACAGCGCACCGCACGCCGCAACGCCTGGACATCGGTGCTTGAAGACCGGCGCAGGGCCAAGGACAGGGTCGAGGCTCAGCACGTACTGGAGGCCGTGGCCGGACGGGCCTCCCGGGCAACGTAAACTTCACAGCATGGCGAGGAAGGAACGCGCAGACAACGCGGACACTGCGAACCCGGGGCGACTCAAGCAGATTGCCCTGACCTACAAGATGACCCGGCGGGCCGACTCGAAGATCGGTCTCGTTCTCGCGGGTGTGGGCATCGTCACCTTCGGTGTCTTCCTCGCGATCGGCTTCTTGATCGATCACCCGGTCTACCTGGGCATTCTGGGCTTCCTGCTGGCCTTCCTCGCGATGGCGATCGTCTTCGGACGCCGCGCCGAGCGAGCGGCCTTCGGGCAGATGGAGGGACAGCCGGGTGCTGCTGCCTCCGTACTGCAGAACGTGGGGCGCGGCTGGTCGACGACTCCGGCAGTGGCGATGAACCGCAACCAGGACGTCGTACACCGCGCGGTCGGCAAGGCCGGCATCGTTCTGGTGGCCGAGGGCAACCCGAACCGGCTCAAGACCTTGCTGGCGTCCGAAAAGAAGAAGATGGCGCGGATCGTGGTGGACGTACCGGTCCACGACATCATCATCGGCAACGACGAGGGTCAGGTGCCGCTGAAGAAGCTGCGCACGACGATGCTCAAGCTGCCGCGCGTCCTCTCGGGCCCCCAGGTGACGACGGCCAATGACCGGCTGCGCGCGATGGGTGATCTGATGTCGAACATGCCCCTCCCGAAGGGGCCGATGCCCAAGGGCGGGCGGATGCCGCGCGGCAAGATGCGCTGACCTCTCCCCTCCCGTACGACAAGGGACATATGACATACGCCGAAGGGCGGCCCGGAACCATTCGGTTCCGGGCCGCCCTTCTTTTCTTGCCCTCTTCTGTCCTCTTCGGTCAGATCCTGACCTGGACGGCGCGTGCGAGGCGGTCGTGCAGGCCGCGGCCGTCGCGGTCCCAGACCAGCGCCGGGATCGCGAGGCACAGCAGGACGCTGCGGACGAACACGCGGAAGAAGCCGAGACGGCCGCCGTTCTCCGCGATGACGCGCAGGCCGAAGAGGCGCTTGCCGGGGGTGGAGCCGACCGTCCCGACGGTGAGCACACTCAGTACGAGCAGAACGCCCAGCGCCCAGTTGCCCGACGCCTGCCAGTTACCACCCGTGAGCAGCCCGTATGCGATGAGCATGCACAGAGCCCAGTCGGTGAAGAGGGCGCCGAAGCGCCGGCCGAGCGGGGCGATGGCGCCCGGCCCCTGCTCGGGCAGTCCGAGCCGCTCACCCCGGTACCCGGTGTCGGCACCCATCTCCTTGGCGGCTTCGCCCGGCCCGGAGAGCCACGATCCGATTGCTTGCCTGTTGTCCACCCGTACAAGGTACTGCGACCTCTTTCGTACCCTGGAGGTCGGGCCCCTTCCGAGCCCGCGTCGGAGCCGGTCCGGTTAACTTGTGCGAAACAAATGGGTCATGCTTGAGAAATCCGGGCTACCTATGGTCGGGTCCAGCGTGTGCCACCGCACTGGCCGCACGGAGAGCTGCAACCCCATCCCTACCGGGTGGGAGTAGGAGGAGTTGGATGTTCCAGAACGCCGACGACGCGAAGAAGTTCATCGCCGACGAAGACGTCAAGTTCGTCGACGTCCGGTTCTGCGACCTGCCCGGGGTGATGCAGCACTTCACGATTCCGGCCGCGGCGTTCGACCCGAACGAGGAGCTGGCCTTCGACGGATCCTCGATCCGCGGCTTCCAGGCGATCCACGAGTCCGACATGGCGCTCCGCGCGGACCTGTCGACCGCCCGCGTTGACCCGTTCCGCAAGGACAAGACGGTCAACATCAACTTCTTCATCCACGACCCGATCACGGGCGAGCAGTACAGCCGTGACCCGCGGAACGTGGCGAAGAAGGCCGAGGCGTACCTGACGTCCACCGGCATCGCCGACACGGCGTACTTCGGCCCCGAGGCCGAGTTCTACGTGTTCGACAACGTGCGCTTCCAGACCTCCGCGAACGAGTCCTTCTACCACATCGACTCCGAGGCCGGTGCCTGGAACACCGGTGCGGTCGAGAACAACCGTGGCTACAAGGTCCGCTACAAGGGTGGCTACTTCCCCACCCCGCCGGTCGACCACTTCGCCGACCTGCGTGCCGAGATCTCCCTGGAGCTGGACAAGAACGGCCTCCAGGTCGAGCGTCAGCACCACGAGGTCGGCACGGCCGGCCAGGCCGAGATCAACTACAAGTTCAACACGCTGCTCGCCGCGGCCGACGACCTGATGCTCTTCAAGTACGTCGTGAAGAACGTCGCCTGGCGCAACGGCAAGACCGCGACCTTCATGCCGAAGCCGATCTTCGGTGACAACGGCTCGGGCATGCACGTCCACCAGTCGCTGTGGTCCGGCGGCAACCCGCTCTTCTACGACGAGCAGGGCTACGCGGGCCTCTCGGACATCGCCCGGTACTACATCGGCGGCATCCTCAAGCACGCCCCGTCGCTCCTGGCCTTCACCAACCCGACGGTGAACTCGTACCACCGCCTGGTCCCCGGCTTCGAGGCCCCGGTCAACATGGTCTACTCGCAGCGCAACCGCTCGGCGGCCATGCGTATCCCGATCACGGGCTCGAACCCGAAGGCCAAGCGCGTCGAGTTCCGCGCGCCGGACCCGTCCTCGAACCCGTACCTCGCGTTCTCGGCGCTCCTGATGGCGGGCCTGGACGGCGTGAAGAACAAGATCGAGCCGGCGGAGCCGATCGACAAGGACCTGTACGAGCTGGCTCCCGAGGAGCACGCGAACGTCCAGCAGGTCCCGACCTCGCTCCCGGCCGTCCTCGACGCCCTGGAGGCGGACCACGACTACCTGCTGGCCGGCGGTGTCTTCACCCCCGACCTGATCGAGACGTGGATCGACTACAAGCGCGTGAACGAGATCGCCCCGATCCAGCTCCGCCCGCACCCGCACGAGTTCGAGCTGTACTTCGACATCTAAGAGGCGGGGCCGGGTGACCTGGGGCTAAGGTCCGGAAACATGCTGTGAGCTGGGGAAACACTGCTCGGTGGTTCCCACTGTTCCCGGCCAATTTCCAGGGCCTTGTGCACCGGGTGTGCACCGGACCACCCAAAACCTGACTTCCCGTCAGCGCAGCAGTGAGGCCGCCGCTCCGTCTGGAGTGGCGGCCTCACTGGTTGACAGCGTGGTGAAAACAAAGAGGTCGTCCGCCCCGCCTTCGTGGTCTCCTAGTACTGCGAGCGGGTTGGTGACCTGCCGCGATGGTTGCCGGTCACCGTTCGGTCTGTGCAGCGCTGGCGCGTCGAAGTCCCGGGTTGGCCACCTTCACGCGGCTGATTGCTGTGAGGGAGGCAGAGGTCCGTCCGGTCACGGTCCATCCGACAGTGCGACGTTCGGATCCGCTTACGGAACGCCGCGAGCCTGGTCGAACACGCTGCGGAAGGCGCACACCTCGGTTGCCAACTGCCGCAAGATCGCGGTCACTGCTTCGTAAGCGTCGTTTGCGGACGTTTCGCGCTGACCGCGCCAGTGCTCGGTGCATGTGTTGCCGTCGGGGTGCCACTGCTCCGTGGTCACGACAGCGTGAAAGCGCAGGCGCTGGTTATCCAGCACTTGGATGGCGGCGGCGACGACGAGCGTATGTGTGTACAGCGGCAAGTTCTCCACCACGCACATGAAGCCTTGCTGGTAGTGGATCACCTCACCGGCAACGCCTGCGCTGCGCATCCGCTTTTCCGGGGGGATCGCCATGCTGTGGCGATGACTGTTCGCCTGGGTGCCGGGCCAGCGCCTCAGATCGGCAGTGAGCATCTCAATGCCCCGGGCCAGCGCGGTCACGTGCTCTTCCGCCAGCAAGGTGGCGGCCGCCTTTTGGGCAACGGCTTTGGCTTCGGCTTCGCGCAATGCTTGCAGGCGCCCAGGCAAGGGCCCCTCCCTCTTCGGAGCGGGCCATGTACGGTGGGTCACCTGCCGTGGTCGGCCCACGAATCCTTCGAAGGGGAAGCAGTTCAGCCTGCGGTTATGGAACCGCACGTGCTCCACGGTGACGCCAGGGTAGGGCTCAAGCGCCTTCAGCAGATCCGGCACGCTGTCCTCCGGGAACGCGCTGCCCAACACAATCCCGGTAAGCGCGTCCCGAATGTCGACGTAGTCGAAGTCGATGGACTCGTTCAGCAGGATCAGCCGGTACTCGCTCTCACTGTCCCAGTCGATGTGCTTGCGGAAGAACAACTGGTCCTTATTGGCTTCCGCATAGGCGATCGCCACTGCGTCCACGCCGAACTCCTCCACCTGCCCCAGATCGATCCCTGTGGCAGGACTGTCCTGGCCGCGCAGGTAGAGGACGGGGCCATGGAAAGCCAGTACAGAGGGCCGTGCATGCTTCAGGAACGAGGCGATGAGCCGGTCACGGTCAAACTTTAGGCACACCCCAGTGTGCGCGGCTCCGTAATGGGCCCACAATGACAGATGGGCCCAGCCGCGCAGCGCGTCGCGATGGAATACCTCACTCGGAAGTGCGATGTCCTGTGTCAGACACCCGACTTTGGTGTGCAGGCGAAGGTGCCAGTCGATCTCGTCCCACAGGTCGAAACCGGCGTCAAGACCTTCTTGATCGTGATGCGCGCTCAGCGTCGGGTAGTGCGGTTGAGACTCCCACAGATCGTTGGTCGACTTGTAGGGCGACAGCCGCAGGGTGCCCGAGGCCAGAATGCCGGTGACCGCCGCTTCGGTGTTCGTGTAGTGAAAGAGGTGAGGCGTGACGGTTCGGGGCGCAGCGAACACTTCGTACTCGCTGTAACTCTCAAACAGCGCTGCCGGATGATCGCCCGCACGGCCAGACGGCTGCCCATTCACAGTCATTCGGCACTCCTTCCCGGGGCCTACTGGTACCACAGACACCGTAACGCAATTTCGTCATAATGACGAGAAGTGGTTTCTGTTGCAGCCCAGGGTGAAGCTGGGTTTCCGCGCACTCCTGATATGCGATCTATACGGTCCCTCGGGCAGAAGCTTCCGTGGGCGCGTTCGATCACTGCGGCTAGATCAGGGCCAGTCGGCGTGTTTCATGCTGAGCTCTGGTCGGCTGGGGCCGGGGCAAATAGTTCGGCTGCGTGCGGGACGGCCCGGCAGAGTGGAGCCCTTGGCGGACACGGAAGCTGCTATCCAATCCAATACCGCATCCGCTAACTCGCCACATCATCGCAAGATCAATTTTCAGGCACTACCCCGTCGTAAATCCAGGAACGACCGGTCTGGCGGTACTCCTCCACGGGGATCGGTTCGACGCCGGGTCGCATGCGCGCGGTGTAAAGCAGGCCGTCGAGGTGGTCGATCTCGTGGTGGATGAGGCGGGCGAGGCCACGTTCGTAGATGGTAGTGACGGTCTCGCCGGTGAGGGCCGTGGTCTCAACTGTGACCCTCAGCGGGCGGGGTACGAGGCCGCGGACGTCGAAGAAGCTGAGGCAGCCCTCGTATTGCTCGTCCGTCTCGTCGGAACGGGCGGTGATCATCGGGTTGAGCAGGATGATGGCGGGGGCATCGCCGGGCGGCTGGACGACGGCGGCGGCGCGACCGATGCCGATCTGCGGGGCCGCGATGCCCATGCCCTTGGCGAAGGGGTGGACCTGGCCGATCCGTTCCATGGCGGCGAAGAGCTCGTCTGTGATGCGTTCGGCCTCGTCGCGTTCGGCGGGCAGGTCGAAGGCGCGGGCCGGTTCGGCGAGGATGCCAGCGCCGTGCTGGACGACGCCGAGGTCTCGCATCTGCTGGCTGGGCCGCACGTCAATCACCTGAACTCCCCTTGATCTGTGTCGCGTTCGGTCCGTGCCCGAAACCGCCGCTCCAGACGGTACCGAGCGTGCAGGGCGGGTGTAGTCGTGATCCACGTGAATTGCCGTAGTTCACCGTCGTCGCTGCGGACGGGAGGGGTTCGCAGCGGGGAGGCTTCGGCGGTCATGGAGGTCTCGGTGCCCCACACGACGGGGTCGAGTGTGGCGGGGAAGGCGAGCTGGACCTCGAGTTGTTCGGTGGGCAGGCGGACGGCTCGCTGGAACCAGTTGCCCCATTTGTCGTCGCCGACGGAATAGGCGTACTCGATCCACACGGACTCGCCCGGGTAGAGCGGGAAGCGGCCGTGTTCGTTGTCGAACAGCAGCCAGACTTCCTTGAAGGCGTCGCGGTCGTGCTTGGCCTGCCACCGCATCGCCTCGCCCCGGCAGGTGGCGGTGAGGTCGAGTTCGTCCCAGGTCAGCGGGTGGGCTCGGTAGTGCGCGTTGGACTGCTCAGGGTCGCCGGGGTAGCGGTCCACGGAGATGCGGATCAGGTAGCGGGTCACCGGCTCGTCGCCGGTGTTCCGCAGTCGTCGGCGCATGGTCAGCCGGTACGAGCTGCCGTCGTACTGGAGCCGCGCCGCGTCGTGTTCCACAACGAGGGCCGATCCGGTCGCATACGGCTGTTCGGGCCTGCGCTGGGCGGGCGGCGCCGCCGCCGGCCGCCGGGTACGGGCCTTCGCCTGCTCGTAGTCGCACCAGCGTCTCCAGATCGCCTTCCCGGCGTTCAGTGACTCGTCGGCGAGACGTGAGAACTCCTCGCTGGGCTTGTGGCGGCCCGACTCCACGTGGCTGACGTAGGACGGGTCGAAGCCCATGGCCAGCGCTAACGCCCTCTTGGACATGCCGCGTACTTCCCGCCAGCGCGCCACCTCGGCCGCGTAGTCCTCGGCCGCCTGCTCGGCGGTGATCTCCTCGCCTTGCGCTTCCATCGAAGCCCCGCGTCATCGTTGGTGAGCATGAATGAACCGTGAGTGATCCAAGTTCATCATCCCGTCACGGCCTGCGTCGCCGTTTTCCTTCCCTTACTGGCCCGGATCGACCCTCCGGGCGGATGAGGGAGGCGAAGCAACATGCGTGTGCTGTACCTGCTGAACATCTCCAACCCCGACCGGCTTTCGGCCGACTCGGGGTGGATTTTCGCGGACCTGCTTGCCCCGGCTCTGGTGGATGCCGGAGCGGAGGTGACGGTCGCGGCCCCGGCTCCGGCCGGGGATGCCCGCTGCGGATTCCACCAGACGAAGGTGCCGGGGACGAAGTACCGGGCCCGCTTCTCCGCGGACATCGACGAGCTGGTGGCCCTGATCCGGGAGGAGAAGCCCGACGTGGTCGTGGCCAACCAGATCGAGGAGGCCCCGGCGATCCGCACAGCCCAACTGGAGGCCGGATCCAACGCCCTACTGGCTGGCTACTGCCACTACCTGCCGTTCTCCTTCACGCGCGGCGGCCAGCTCCAGCTCGACCCGTCCCTGAACGACGCGGGGCTCGGGCGGCCGGTGCTGCTGGCGTTCGCCGCCGGACTGGCCGCCTGTGACCGGGTGCTGGTCCACTCCTCCACGGCTGCGTCCTGGGTGTCGGCGGCAGCCGCCCGGACGACCGTGGACCTCGGCGAGAAGCTGCGGGTGGTGCCCGCCCCACGTGACGAGCGTCTGGTACGCGACCCCGCCACCACACAGCCCGCCTCCGGCGCCGGGGCGATCGGCGTCTACAACCACCGGCTGTACGCGCACTACGGCACCGGGCAGTTCGTGGACCTGGCCCGCGACCTGGTCGCGTCCGGCACCGTCAGGCTGCGGGTCATGGACCTGTTCGGCCAGCGCCGGGCGGAGCGCAAGGGCCTGGACGACAGCCCCGAGAAGATGCGTGACCAGCTCGCCGCCCTGCCGCACGTGCAGGTCGTCTCCGACCGGGGCGACCGCGTCCGCTACAAGGACCTGCTGGCCGGCGCGCGCTTCGGCATCGCCCCGTTCCGGCCCGGCTGCCCCTGGTCGATGAGCGTGATCGACTGCCAGGGCATGGGCCTTCCGGTCATCTCGCCCCGCCTTGGCTGGCTCGCCGAGCACATCGACCCCGAGCTGTGCTTCACCACCCCGGCCGAGGCCGTCGCCTTGGCTGAACGGCTCGCCACGGACGCCGAATTCCATGCCCTGCACGCCAAGCGGGCCCACGCCTCCACCGCCGACTTCACCCCCACCCTGATCGCGGCCCGCTACCTGGAGGCCGTCTCGTGAACAGCTTCGACGCGGTTCTCCTCTCGTACGACGAGCCGATGGCCACCTCTCTGCACTCCCGGCTCCAGCGCACGCTCGGCGGCAAGGTCAAGCGCCTGCACGGCGTACACGGGATGCGCCGGGCCTACCGTCTGTGTGCCGAGGTCGTCGACCACGAGCAGTTCTTCCTCGCCGACGGGGACTTCGCCATCGACGCCAGCTTCGCCCCCGCCACGGTGGAGCCGCTGGACGAGGGCGTGTCGATGCGGGTGTGGCGGGCGGTCAACCCGGTCAACGGTCTGACCTACGGCTACGGCGGGCTGAAACTGGTCCGCCGCAGTGCCCTGCGCGAGATGGGCGAGGCCGTGGACGTGCTCGCTGCCCTGCCCGGACGGATCGAGTTCGCCCAACAGACCGCGGGGATCACGAGGTTCAACCAGAGCCCCTTCCACGCGTGGAAGGCCGGTTTCCGAGAGTGCGCGATGCTCGCACGCGGCAGCGAGTACCGCATGGCCGACGACGACTCCCGCCAGCGGGTGGAGGCATGGACCAAGAGCCGCAACGGCGAGTTCGCCCCGTACGCCGCCGCCGGGGCCCGCGAAGGGGTCGCCTTCGCCAAGAAGTTCGCCCGCGCCCCCGGGCAGTTCGACCACCTCAACGACCCCACGTGGCTGCGGGAGAGGTTCACCGCCGCCCACGGGGACGAGGCGGTGGGCGGGTGACCGGCCCCCTGGTGCTGATCGAGCCGTACGCCGACCGCCTGGGCGGGCACCACCAGCGCACGCTGGTGGCCCTCGCCCAGGCCCGGCCCTACAGCCTGGTGATCGCCCCGCACGGGATCGTCCGCGAGGCGGTGGCGGCCCTGCGCGAGGCCGGGGCCCGGCTGGTGACCGCACCGGCCGGGCACCAGGCGGCCGTGCTGCTGGCCGCCTCCCGCCTTGCGGCCAGGCTCTCCAGGGCTGGGCTACGGGTCTTCCGCTCGCGCCGCTGGCCGCGCTTCCTACGGCGGCTTCCGCACCAGATCACCCTCATCGCCCGGTGCCTTGCGGAGGCGTCGGCCCTGCGGACCGCCCGCCGGCTGGAGCCCGGCGCCGAGGCGGTGGTGATCCTGAGCGCGAGCGAGGCCCTGCACGGTGCCACCGCTCTCCTCGGCGGGCTGCCGCACCTGCGGTTCGTCCACGAACAAGTCACTACCGAGGACGCCACCGTGCGGTTCCTCGGCCGGCTCGCCCGCCGGGGCGAGAGGCAGGCTCTGGCGGTTTGCCCGACCCAGGCCGTAGGCGATCAGTTCACGGCAGCCTTCCCGGACCTGCCCGCGGTGGTGCGGGCCTTCGCTATCGACGACGGCCGCCGCCTCACCGACGCCGAACGCGACGGCGGCCGTACCGCCTTCGACATCCCCACCGGCGAAGCCGCGGTGTGCCTGGTCGGCGGCTGGTGGCCCTACAAAGACGTCGGAGTCATCGACGCCGCCCTGACCCTGCTGAGGGATCCGCTGCACCTGGTGGTCACCGGCATCCCGCTGGACGGAGCTGTGCTCGCCCGGTGGCGTGACCTGCCGAACGTCCGCCTCCACACGGTGCCCGGACCGGTCAGCGAATCGGTGCTGCGGCTGGTCTACGCCGCCGCCGACGCCGCCCTGGTCACCCGCCGCCCCGGCGTCGGCAAGGAGTCCGGGCTCGTAATGGACGCCGCCCGCCTCGGCGTCCCCCTGGTCGTCTCCGACCACGACCCCGGTCTCACCGCCCGCCTGAGCGGCCGGCCCTGGGCCCTGACCTTCACCGCCAGCGCCCCGGACGCCCTCGCCGAGGCCCTGCACAGCGTCATCCGTCAGCCGCCCGAGCGGCCCGGCCCCGAGGCGACCCACCTGTTGGGGATGTGGTCGGCCGCCGGGCAGGCCGACTTCCTCACCCGCACCTTTGCCTCACTGCGTACGAAGGAGTCCCGATGCTGAGCGCCCCTCCCGCGCTGATCGCCGTCGTCGGCCCTGTCGAGCCCCCGCTGCTGGCCGCCTGGGTCCGCCACTACCGGTGGATGGGCGTCGAGCGGTTCCTGATCGCCTTCCACTTCCCCGAGCACGTGCCCGACCAGCAGCGGCACGAACTCCAGGCCGCCAGCCGCGAGCTGGGCATCATCCCCACCGGCACCAGCACCGGTCCGTGGCACGAGCACACCAACACCCAGCTCAGGGAAGCCCTGCGGCACCGGGCCGGCCCGGGCTGGCACCTGCTCGCCGACGCCGACGAGTTCCAGCAGTACCCCGCCCCGCTGAGTGAGGTGATCGCCCAGGCAGAGAAGTCCGGGCACCGCGTGGTGGGCGGCCTGATGCTCGACCGGATCGCCGCGAGCGGGCGCCTGACCGGCTGGAGGCCCGAAGGCGGACTGGATCTCGCCTATCCCCTCGGCGGGCACCTCACCCACCGGCTCCTGCACGGAGACCCCCGCAAGATCGTTCTCGCCCGCCACGATGTCACCGTGGCGGGCGGCAACCACAGGGCCCCCGGACAGCGTCCGGATGCCGACCGTATCTGCGCGGTTCACCACTTCAAGTGGCGCTCGGGCGTCCTGGACGACCTCCGCCGCCGGGTCCAGCACTTCTCGACCGGCACATGGCAGGAACAGACCCCAGCCGTGCGCGACGAGGCCAGCCGCCTCCTGTCCCACGTCAGCCAGCATGGCGGCGTGATCAACACCAGCGATCCGCAGTTCGCCTTCCGCCGGGTGACCCTGGACCGCATGCCGTTCAGCTGGCCCAGCGAGGCCCGCAGCATCGTCACGGCCTGGCGACCGCACGCGCACACCTGCCAGGATTGGAGACAATGACCGCGCCCACGGACAGCTCGTCGCGGAAGGGATGACCACGTGCCCCTCGCCGTTCTCCTGGCCGGCATCACCGGCTCCGGGAAGACCACCGTCGCCCAGACCCTGGCCGACCACGGCTACACGCGGCTGTCCGTGGACGAGGAGGTGCACCGCCTCCACGGCCGATACGGCGTGGACTACCCCGAGCACACCTACTTCGAGCGCGAACGGCCCGTGGTCGAGGCGATCCGGGCACGGTTCGTCAAGGAGCTGGAGGCCGGGAACGACATCGTCCTGGACCACGGGCTATGGCGTCGCGCCGAGCGCGCCGCCTGGCAGCAGGCCGCCCGCGAAGCGGGCGGCCACCCGGTCGTGGTCTACCTCCCTGCCGGCCGGGAAGAGCTGCTGGGACGCCTCGCCGAGCGCAACCAGCGCGAGGACGCCAACGCCCTCACCGTCACCCCCGAAGCCCTCGACGACTTCTTCGCCCGATTCGACCCCCCGGCCAACGATGAAGAAGTCATCGTCTACACCGGAGACCTGGACGCGCTCGTGGCTGCGCTGTCTGCGGTCAGGCACAGGCAGGTCTGAAGTAGACCCACTCACTGCTCGTTATTACCGACCATGGCGTGGTCCGCCACGCGCTTGGCGTTGGCTGCGATCAGCGCTCTTCTCGCCCACTGCCGCGGGCGCAGGCTGAGGTGCGGACACGAAGGACGTGGCGCTCACGGTGCTTCGCCTGCGCGCTGCTTGCACGCGCTTGTTCGGCTGGGCGGTGATGCGCCACACCAGAACCTGTGCCGGTGAGTCCGCGGTGTCGAGTTCACGCTCGGCGGCAGCCTCGCTCAGGAGTTGGCGGGCATTGTGGCCGACGGTCTCGGCGCGGGCGAGCGTGGTGGTGAGGGCGGGCCAGACAGGATCAGCCAGGATCTGGTCGGCGTGGTCGGGGAGTGTTTGGCGCACGGTGGCCTCGAATCGGTCGATGGTCTGCTGGCGTGGGGCTCGGCGGGAGAGGTCTGCCAGGACCGGCTCGTTGCCCTGCTGGTAGCCGGTCCGCAGATGGAGGAGGGCCTGTTCAGCTGCGGCGGCCTGCTGCTGGTGGCCGCGCTGTGCGTGCCAATTGGCGGCGGCGCGGGCCAGGTGGAGGGCGGTGAAGATGAGGGCGATGGCGAGCCCGCCCGGCTCGTTTGTGGCGTAGGCGAGTTCCTTGGCGGCGTCCCGCAGGGAGGTGCCGGCCTGGTGGTCGGCCCGGATCGCCGAGCGGCGGGAACGGTTGAACGCCGTCGCGGCTGCCTGTAGTTCGGCCTGGTGCGGGCCATGTGTGGCACGGGCCAGGTTGTGCAGGGCGTCGCTGAAGGCATCCAGCTGGCCCTGGGCTGCGGCGTCGTCGCCCGAGTCGAGGACGGTGTGGGCTGTGCGCACGGCGCACTCGGCACGGCGCCATGACGTGTGGGGGGCCTCGATGTGCTGCGGGCGGTCGGTTACGTCCTGGGTGGGGAGGCGTTCGCACAGGCGGTTGAAGGACAGGTCGGGGGCGAGTTTGGAGCCGCCGTACCAGACCGGCTCGCCTTGGGCGGTGTCGCCGGGGGCGGCCAGGCTGTAGCCGGTCACCTCGCCTGACTCAGGGCCGATGCGCTGCTTGACCTGGATGCCGAGCGACGTGAGGACGGTGAAGTAGTCGTCAACGCTGCGTACGGCGGCAGCGACGGCGTACGCCTGCTCGCGCAGCCACTCCCGCGCGGTGACGTCCTGGCCCTGGCGCTCGGCCTTGGCGCGCTCGGCGCCGGTCAGTGTGGGCGGTGCGGTGAGGTCGCCGGATTTCAGGCGGCGCAGACCGAACTCGGCCTCGATCTTGCGGCACTCCTGCTGTGCCCGCTGGCCGTCGCGGTGGGTGCGGGGGCGTCGGCCGTCGGCGCGGACGGTAGTGGCGAGGATGTGGATGTGGTCGTCCGCGTGCCGTACGGCGATCCACCGGCACGCCTTCTCGTCGCCCTCGGGCGCGATGCCGGTGGCCGCCACTATGCGGCGGGCGACTTCTGCCCACTCGGCGTCGGTGAGGTATCGGTCGCCGGGTGCGGTGCGTACCGGGCAGTGCCACACGTGCTGCGGCGGTTTGTGGCCGCCCAGCTCGCGGGTGCGCAGATCGACGTGGTGGTCCAGGCGCCTGGCGAGCTGGCTGTAGGTGGCTTCGTGGTCGCGGCCGGGGTCGGGGGCACCGGCCATGTCCCAGGCGGCGACGATGTGCGGGTCGGTGTGCTCGTCCCGCCGCCCTGGGCCGAAGAGGTAGTTGATCAGGCCGAGGGTGCTGGAGCCGGTGGAGACGTCAGGCACCATGGCCGGCCCCCTCCGCCAGGAGCTGGTCGATCAGCCGGTAACTACTCTCGGCCGTCCGCTCGACGCGAGCGAGCACGGCCTCCGCCTGCTCGGGAACGGTTCCTCGGTGGATGGCTCCGGTTATCTGGTTGAGGTTGCTGCCGATGCGGTTCAGCGCGACGGTGTGAGCCTCGACGGCCTCGATCAGCGGGCGGATGGGATCGTCCTCCGGACTGCCGACCATGCCTGCCTTGCCGAGGGCAACAGCGAGCGCGGCGTCGCCGACGAACCCGGCGAACTTCTGACCGCGCCGCTCGGCCTCCTTGGCGATGATGCGAACCGCGGTCGGGGTGAAGCGGATGGTCCTTTCCTGGTCGCGCTTCTCGGTGGTGCGCTTACGGTTCATCAGAGCGGGCAGCGCCGGGGCGTCGGGCTTGCGCCACGAAGGCCGCTCATCGGAAGGCGTCGTATCGGCAGGCTGCTCAACGGGCGGTCGGGCATCTGCAGGCTGCTCGGGGCACGGGGCGGCGCAGTCGGCGACGGGTGCGGTGCTGGGCTCGGTCGTCCCCTCCCCAGGCTCGGGCGCCCGCTGGCGCCCGGCCTCTTCCTCCGCCACCCCTGGGGCGGGGGCAAGCGCGGACGAAGCCTCGTTAGAGGCTCGTTCGCTCCAGCTTGCTGCTGTTCGGCGGGCCAGCCTGAACAGTTCCCTGCGGTGGCGGGAGGGGGCGTCGTCCGTGCTGTTGTCGTGCATGGTGGTGCTCCGGTGGCATGTGGGCAGGGCTTCGTCACGTCCGTCGCAGCCGTCCCGTGGCTGGTCAGGACAGGTACGGACTCGGCCGCAGGTACGGATACCTCCGTCCCGGCGAGGAAGTCCGTCCCCGCGCTGACCTGCGCGGGGACGGATGCGACGGACTGAGACGGACCCAGGGGGTGGGTCAGCGGGCGGGCTTGGGGCCTACGGTGCCGCCGGGCGGGCCGACGGGCAGCGGCCCGGTCGGAGGGGCGGGCGGCTTGCCCTGGGCTGGGCGTACGGGCGTGAACTCGTGCCCGGCTGCGGGGGCCGGCTGGGCGGGGTCGGGGCAATAGCGGGCCCAGGCGTCGAGGAACTGATTGCGGGCGTACGCCTTGGCCTGACGGCCCTGCTCGAAGCGATAGTTCGCCGGGCGGATGCCGAAGTCCCGCAGCAGCGCCGACAGGTGGAAGGCGGTCAGCCCCTTGGTGCCGTAGTCCGGCCACGGAGATTCAGCATCTGCCAGGAGAGCGGCCAGCAGATCCTGCGAGCGCAGGGCCTCCTTGTTGCCCTCCTGTTCGAAGATGCGGCGGATATCACGCAGTAGCCGCGTCTTCAGGGTCGTCTGCTCGTCCTGGACGGCCTCGTGCCGAGTCATCGCCAAGCAGGCGGCGCGGGCGCTGGTGGGCCAGTGGCCGCCGGCCAGGTCGGCAACGATGACCAGCGGCTCCCAGGTGTCCGCAGCCCGGTCCTCAACCGGCATCTTCGGCACCAGACCGGCAGCCGTGCCACGCAGCGGCGTCAGCCACGCGGCCAGCCGGTCGCGCACCGCGTGCAGTTCAGGCACGGAGTACCGCGAGCGGAACGGGGTGATCCGCTCGCCCGGCTTGCGCTTCTGCATGCGCAGCACGACCGCCCGGTCCATGATCGTGTCGGGCAGGTCGCCGATCCCGGCCAGCGCGGCCATGGCGAAGGTGGGAAACGCCGTCGGCTTGTGCTCCGGCCCGGAGATCCGCCAGGCGGGCCGGTTGCGCTGATGCCCGGCGTTCAGCAGGCCCCGCAGGTCCTCCTTCTCGCCCGCCTTGGGGCCGAAGATGGTGTCGGCCTCGTCCACCAGCAGCGTCGGCGGGTTCTTGCCGATGACGCGGAAGACCACCGCCGGCGAGGTATTCACCGTCATCATCGGCTGGTGCACGGTCTCGTGGAGCACATCCAGGACACGGGACTTGCCGCACCCCTTCGTCGGCCCCACCACCGCCAGACGCGGCGCGTGCTGCAGGGCGGGCTGGATGTGGGAGGCCGCCACCCACAGCGTCACCGCCGTCAGCGCCTCCTCGCTCGGCAACACCACGTACCGACCGATCGCCGCCTGGAGCTCATCCAGCAGTTCGGCCCCGTCACCGGTCACTCGACGCCTGTGCCCCCACGGTCCCCGGTCCCCGAACCGTCGTCCGGGACCACGGTCCCGCTCTGTACCTGCTCGGTCCCCACGGGACCGTCGGCCCCCGCAGCCCGTTGGGGACCACGGCCCCCTGCCGCACGGTCCCCTGGTGCAGTGCCCGCGTCCTGGTGACCGGTCCCCACGCTGGGGACCACGGGACTGGGACCAGCCTCATGGTCCGCCCTCGGGGAGGGCACTGGTCCGCCGGGACCGGCATGGTCCGCAGCCTGTGGTCCGGTCCGCACGCCGCTGGCCTGCATCTCCTCCTCGTCAGCGGATATCTGCTCCGTGGCCCGTGCCTGGTCGTGGGACCAGGCCGCGCCCTGCGGAGGCAACGGAGCAACACCGTGGTGCGGTTGGCCCCCGGTCCCCGCACGATGGGACCGGTCCCCGGCATCCGGCCCCAGGGGACCGTCCCCGCTGTGGGGACCATCGCCGGTCCCCTGGCGAGGGGACCATGACTCGGCTCGGTCCCCGTTGCGCGGGACCGTCCCCTGCCCGGGGGCCGCCACGGGCGGCCAGACGACCTTGGGCATGGCCTCCGCGTTGACGGATGCACTCGAAGTACGTGAGGACGTAGAGTCCTCCATAGACGTTCCTCTCTGGTGAGAGGCAGGACGGGCTAGGTCCCGCCCCTCACCGGCTCGTTCGTTCAGGGATGGACGATGCGTAGGGGAATCTCCGGCCCCCGGCGTTGGCGCGCCGAGGGCCGCTCTGTTTCCCCGTGAGTCATGCCGTGAGGTCGTACGAGGTCTGCTGGTCGAGCCAGGTGTCGACCTCGCGCCAGCGGTAGCGCAGGTGTCGGCCGACCTTGTGGACCTTCGGGCCGATACCCCGGTACTTCCACTGGTAGAGGGTCTTCACCGGCACCCCGAGGTAGGCGGCGATCTCAGCCGGCGTGGCGAGCGGGCCGCGCGTGGCGGCCGTGGCGGAGCGAGGGAATCCGTTGGGCAAGGACACTCCATATCGGTTGCAGGCGACGGGCATGGGCAAGAAAGCCACACGCTTCGGGCTCTGTCCACATGCATCTCTGGGCATTCTGCGGCAGCCCCGAATTACGGGGCGACCGAAGAGGGCATAACTGTAAGAGCGGATCGCCGGTTGACCAAAAAGTTCGCCCTCGCGTCCGGTTCTCCCGCGAAAGTCCGCGTAGGTACTCAGCGATCCGTCGCCAGGTAAGTGGCAGGCCAGGAGCATCTGCGGTGACCGCCAATACCTGGAACCGCCATAGCGGCGCGGGACTTTACCACCCGATTCTCGATACACCGAACCGCCCGTTCCTGCCGAAGCACCCCGCGCCTGCAAGTTCTGTAGAGTTTCAGAACCAACTATTGCCATGGCCGATGATTTCGAGTTACAGCTATCCGTCATGGCTACTTACCCCATCGAAATCGAACCGGCCGGAATCGGCACCGCCCGCAATATCGAGGCGGCCCGTGTGGCGTGCCGCCTCACCCAGCGGCAGCTCGCCGAGCGCTGCACTGCCCTGGGTCGCCCGATGACCAACATCGCCATGAGTCGCACCGAACGCGGTCGTCACCGTTGCAACGTCGACGACCTGGTCGCCATCGCCGCCGCCCTCGGCGTGTCCCCAAGTGCTCTGCTGCCCCAGTGGGCGGCTCACGGTGCCGTCTCACACTCCGCGGCCCAGACCTTCAACCGCATACAGGAGGCCCTTCTTGGCTGAGCCGTACGACCGCTGGCACAAGAAGCGCCCGCAACACGGCGACGAGAAGTGCAAGGCCCACGGCAAGGTGCCGTCCCGTGAACACGGGCGCGGAAAAAGGTGGTTGGCTCGGTGGCGCGACCCCGACGGGCAGCAGCAGAGCGAGAGCTTCGACCGGTACGAGGACGCCCGGCAACACCTCACCAAAATGCAGGGCAGCGTCGACGACGGCACGTACGTCGACCCCAGGAAGGGCGAGGCCCAGCTCAAGGCGGTGGCCAAGCAGTGGCTGGAGAATCAGACCTTCGACAACCCTCGGACCTACGCCCAGTACGAGTCCCGCGTCCGGAACCACATCATCGGGCCGCTGGGCTCACTCAAGCTGCGCCAGATCAAGGCGTCCACCGTGCAGACCTGGATCAAGCGCCGGCTGCAGGTACTCGACGAGACAACCGTCGGGCTGATCTTCACCCACCTGTCATCGATCCTGGCCATGGCCGTGGACGACGACCTGATCGCCAAGAACCCGTGCGAGACGGGGTCGGTGAAGCGCGTGAAGCCGAGGCGGTCGAAGAAGGCGGCGAAGGACGTGCCGCTGTCCTGGGAGCAGACGGACGCCGTGCGCGAGCACCTGCCTGACCGCTACCAAGCCACAGTCGACTGCGGCCGAGGGCTCGGCATGCGGCAGGGCGAGATCTTCGGGTTCAGCCCCGAGGACGTCAACTGGTTGCAGAAGGACAAGGTCGTCCACATACGCCGCCAGATCACCCACGACCGCGGCACCCTCGTCTTCGCGCCGCCGAAGGGTGGTACGGAGGATGACCCCAAGGACCGCTTCGTGCCGGTCGGCGACGAGTTGGCTGTGCGGCTCGCCGAGCACATGCGCAAGCACCCGCCGGTCGAGGTCACCCTGCCGTGGATGACCAAGGACGGCGGGCCGGTCACCGCGCGCCTGGTGTTCACCACTCGGGAACGCAAGCCGCTGAACAAGAACTACTTCAACTACCTCTGGAAGGATGCCCTGGAGGCGATCGGCGAGATAAAAGCCCTCAACGACAAGCCCGTTGGCAAGGGCCGCAATTGGGAAGAGTGCCGCGACAAGATGATGCACGCTCTGCGGCACCTCTTCGCTTCCGAGGCGATCAACGAGGGTGTCGACGTCTACACCCTCGCCGACCTCCTCGGTCACGAGGATCCGGCGTTCACCCTTCGCCGGTACGTCCACCGCGTGACGGGCGCGGTCGAGAAGGCCCGCAAGGCGATCGGTCAGCGTTACCGACTAAGCGGATGACACGAAGTCAACCGCTGATCCTCTCTTCTGGCCGCTTCGTGGCCATCAAGCCTGACCATCACGAGATCAGCACCAGACTTCGTCGGGCCCGCACAGCCAGCGGATGGCGTGTTCCATCGCAGTTCGCAGATCTTCATCGCCCCCGGTCTCAGGGCTCCATGCAGCGAAGAAGAGCGGTGGATCGATTGTGAGCCCCCGTAGCTGAGGGCACTCGCTCAGATTCTGGGCGCCGCAAACGACGGCCACAACGGGGTCGAAGGCGTCTTTGCCCCGGGCGAAGAGTCTGTCCAGACGGCTGGAGGGATGAACCAGAGCAACATCAATGTTGCGTCCCATAGTCAGCCATACCGTCATGTCCACCGGCATGGAGTCGCGACGAACCTCGGTGATTCCGACAACGCTGCTGAATAGCATGTGCAGGCGCGCGCTCAAGAGGTGGCGGTAGAACTCGGCCTTCTCCGGCCAGGAAGCCCACGTGTTTTCGCCTTCAATGTCCCAAGCGATCAGCCTCTGAAGACCGTTGAGCTCGGATGATGGCCGCGCAAGCGGCTGGAGCTCCACAACGGACTGCGGGCTTAGCTCCTGAGTAACAGGCACATGGATCTTCCACCCCTTGCCCGTAGAAAACGCAGTCTGCCTGCTGACGTGCTGCCAGTAGACCTTCTGAGTTTCAGGGTTGTAGAGCATCACAAGAACTGGCAGTGAATGCCCTAGCCAGTACTCCATGTGCGCCGTGTCGCCGACGAACCACCAGCCCTCTTCGGTAGGTGACGCGAAATAGCTCAACCCTGCCTTGATCTGCAAAGCAAGGAGTTGGCCTGTCGCCTTTGAGGTGGCGCCGTCCACAACCTCCAAGTGCGCGTCGATACCCACATCGACAGTCGGCTGCTCCCTGAAGACCCAACCAAGCTCCCGGGTGACGAGGTGGCTGATCCAGGTCACTCCCTCTCGCTCAAGTTGCTGTGACTGCCGAACCTGCACGACCGCAACCGCCCCCTGTCGTAGTAGAGAGTATGAGCACTCCATCCCCCATCGTACGGCGCAGTGGTTCCAGAGCCAGCGACACCGTCGCGTTCGTCCTTGCATCTGCCGGCCTCGTAGCCAACAAAGAGTCACAGGATCAGCAGAGGACTTTGCCGGGTGCGCTTAGCCGCGTGACAGGGGCTCATACACGTCACTCGCCATCAAACAGCTCAGGCCGCCACCCCTGGATGTCCGCGTCGAGTCTTCCTTGGCGTACGTCCTGGAGGGCCGCCGCGTAACCGATCTCGATGGCCCGCGAGAACGCTTCAAGGACCTCCATCGGTGCGTTGAGGTAGCCGCTGCCCGAGTGGAGGTTAGCGGCGGCTTCGGATGCCGCACGAGCGTCCTCGGCGCGCACGGTGGCTATGTGGAGGTCGTTGATGGCCCGCACGAAACCATCGAGCTGCTCCTGTGGTGTGTCGGTCATGAGGGACTAGGCCGTGTTTTAGGAAGCG